>DATDED010000118.1:0-4843 GCA_036523455.1 Gemmatimonadales bacterium | reverse complement strand
CCCGGGATGCGGCCGATGTCCACCAAATGGCCGACCTGAGCGAGCCGGATCTTGAGCATCGGCAAGAGGCTCATCCCGCCGGCCAGGACCTTGGCGTCGTCTCCGAGCTTGTCGAGCAGTGTAATCGCGTCGGCCAGCGAGCCGGGCGCGTGGTAGTCGAATGTGGCCGGAATCATCCCCGCCTCCTCACGATTGCGCTAGTGGAGCAACCACCACAACACGATCAGCACGACGATCAACGCGATCCAGAATGCGGGACGGCGCGCGGTGCGGCCCAATGCCCGGCCGGCGACCCCCGCGCCGAACGAGAGCGCCTGAATCGGCTCGGACGAGGGCGCGGGCGTTGCCGGTGCGGCCGCCGCTCCTCCTCCCGCCACCGGCGGCGCGCCCGCTTCCAGCTGCGCCCGCATCGCGCCGGTGAATCGCTCGAACAACTGGTCGCCCACGTCCTGGATCATCCCCCGGCCCATCTGCGCCAGGAGTCCCGTGACGCTGATGTCCTGCACGACCTGCACTTCGGTCTCGTTCGATCCTTTGTCGGTGAGCGTACTCGTCATCCGCAGGTCGGCGCCGCCCTTGCCGCGCACATCCTGTCCCGAGGCAGCGATCTCCGCGGTGTGCGTGGCGGGATCGAGCCGCTCGAAATGGACCTGTCCGCGGTAGCTCGTGGCGACGGGACCGACCTTGACGGTGATCGTCCCGGTCCAGGTTCGCTCGTCGGTCTGGCCGGTGATGGCGGCGCCGGGCAGGCACCCGGCCACCTTGACCGGATCGGTCAGGAACTTCCACACCGTCTCAGCCCCCGCCCGCACCACGAACCGTTTCTCGATCTGCATGCCGTCAGGCCGCCAGATAGGTCACGAGCCGCTCGAGCGACTCCAGGTTGTGGGCCGACGCCAGCCGGTCGATGTAGGGCAGCGCCGCCTGCATGCCGCGCGCGCTGGGCTCGTAGCGTGGATCGCCCAGCAGCGGATTGAGCCAGATCACCCGCCGGGCGCGCGCGTGGATGGCGCGCATCGCCCGGACCATCTCTTCGACATCGCCGCGATCGAGACCGTCGCTCAGGATCACGACCGTGGTCCGGCTGTTCACGCAGGCGGTCTGATATCGCGCGACGAAGTCTCCGAGGCAAGTCCCGATGCGGGTCCCCCCGGACCAGTCGGGGACCCCCTCGGCGAGGCGCTTCAGGGTGAGGTTGATCTTGCCGGGCGCCAGCCAGGGCGTCAGCCGGGTGAGCGTGGTGTTGAACGCGAACACCTCAAGCCGCCGTACGACCCGCCGCAGGGCGATGGCGAAGCACAGGAGAAACCTGGTGTGGCTCTCCATCGAGCCGCTGGTATCGCACAGCAGGACCAGCCGGGGCAGCTCGGCGGCCCGGGCGCGCCGGGCCAGGGCCAGCGGCTCGCCTCCCGTGGCGAGCGTGCGGCGTAAGGTGTGACGCAGGTCGATCAGCCCGCGACTCCGGGTGGGGACGTAGCGCCGGCTTTCCTCAGCGGCGAGCCGCAGCGTCAGCCGCTCGAGCAGCTGCTCCATCGCGACGATCTCCGCCGGGGAGAGGGCATCGAACGGCCGGTGCCGCAGCTGTGCCCGCGGACTGTAGCCCGGCGTGCCCCCCTCGGTCCGGTCGCCCGGCGTTTCGTCGGCCGCTGCTTCGGCCCCTCGCCACTGCAACCCACGCGGGACGGCGGTGGAGCGCTGCCGCACGGTTTGCCGTCCGTGGCGCGGCGCGGCGGTCCGGCCCAACCACGCCGAGGCGAACACCTGCTCGAACGCCGCGCGGTCCCGCGCCTGGATCTTGAGCGCCACCAGCAGCGCGCGCCGGACCTCGTCGATGTCGGTCACGTCGACGATGGACAGGGCCTGTGCCGCGTCGATCTCGTCGCTCAGGCTCACCCGCACCCCGGCCACCCGGAGCGACCCGGCGAACCGTGCGAGGTGGGCCACGAGCGCGCTCATCTCATTCGGTGGCTTGGGCGGCGGCGACGAGGGTCGTGAGGGCGGCCTGAGCCAGCTCGGTTTGATCGTTCCGGTCCTTCAGAACGCATCCCAGCGTCTGCTCCACCGTCTCGGCGTCCAGCGCCTCGCGGTGCAGCGTGACGAGCGCCCGAGTCCAGTCGAGCGTTTCGGCCACCCCGGGCGGCTTGGCGAGCGGTCGCGCCCGCAGCGCCTGCACGAACTTACCGACCTGATCGGCGAGCCGCGGGCCCGCTTCCGGCACCCGGGCGTGGATGATGCGGACCTCCTTCTCGAGCGTCGGGTGCTCGATATAGAGGTAGAGGCACCGGCGCCGCAGCGCGTCGCCGATCTCGCGCGTGCGGTTCGAGGTGAGGACGACGTAGGGGATGTGCTGTGCGCGGATGGTGCCGAGTTCGGGGATCGTCACCTGAAAGTCGGACAGGACCTCGAGCAGGAACGCCTCGAACCCGTCGTCCGCGCGATCCACTTCATCCACCAGCAAGACGGGCGGGGCCTCCGCGCGGGTGATGGCCCGCAACAGCGGCCGCTCCAGCAGGTAATCGCGCCCGAAGATCAGCTCCTCGAGCCGGGCCGGCTCCTCGCCCGGCTGCTCCTGGATGCGCAGCCGCAGCAGTTGGCGCTGGTAGTTCCACTCGTAGAGCGCCGTGTGGACGTCGAGCCCTTCGTAGCACTGGAGACGGATCAGCTCGGTGTCGAGCATGCGGGCCAGCACCTTGGCCAGCTCGGTCTTGCCCACGCCGGCATCCCCCTCCACCAGCAGCGGCTTGCGCATCGACCGGGCGAGAAACACCGCGGTCGCGATCACCGGCTCGGCGACGTACCCGTGCCGTTCGAGCGCCTCCTGGGTGGCGCGGATGTCGGCGTTCAGCCGGCGTCTCCCGACGGTGCGGCGGCGAGGAAGCGCTCGGGCTCGCGCAGGAACTGGCCGCGGCACCCCGGGCAGCAGAAGTACCAGGTGCGGCCGGCGAATTCCGTCGTATGGCGGGCGGTCGCGACGTCCACCGTCATGCCGCACACGGGATCAATCGCCTGCGCCGGTGGCGAGACGGGAGCGGGCGCGGGAGCCGACGTCGCATTGGCGTGCCGCTGCACGATCTGCGCGAGCACGCTGAGCGCGATCTCCTCCGGAGCGCGCGCGCCCAGGTCGAGCCCCGCGGGGCAGGCGACGGAATCGAGCGCCGCGGCCGGGACGTGCGTCAGCAGGGCGCGGATCTCGCCCCAGCGCTTGCGGCTCGCCACGACGCCCACGTACTCGGCCCCCAGCGACAGTGCCGTGGCCGTCGCTTCTTCGTCCCATTGGCCCATGGTCGCCACCACCGCGCACACGCGGCTGCCGGCTGGAGGACGAACCGCCGCCGGCGAGCGGTCGGTGAGCACGCGGTCGGCCTCGGGGAAGGCCGCCCGGTCGGCATCCGGATCGACCGCGTCCACGTCGTACCCCAGCACCTTGCCGAGCCGGGCGAGCGAGCGGGCGACGGGCGACACGCCGAACACCACGAGGCGCGGGGCGGGCCGCTGCGGCTCGAGATAGATGTCCACGCTGCCTCCACTGTGGCAGGTCATCTTGATCGGGATGACCCCCGGACGCAGGTCCGATTGCGGGTTGGGGGAGAGGGCGATCAGACGCGGCTGGCCGTCGGTCAGGGCCGCAAGCGATTCCCTGACGACTGATGGCTGCGTGCAGCTGCCTCCCAGCCAGCCGTGAAATGCGCCGGCGGGCGTCACGAGCGCCGTGTCGCCCACCCGTGCTGAGCTGGGCGGCTCGCGGCGCACCACCGTCGCCAGGACGAACGCCTCGCCGCGCCGGGCGAGATCGGAAGCGAGCAGCAGCAGGTCCTTGCGCACTCGTCTAACCCACCGGGATCCGGGACTTGGCCCGGTCGTAGTCGTCGGGGACGTCCACGTCGTCGAGTCGCTCGGCGGGCCAGGAGAGGACCGATGCCTCGTCGCGATGACGCCGGACCACCGCCTTGCCGCATCCCGGGCCTTCGGCGCTCGCCAGCTCGGCGAAGAGCGGGCGGGCGTAGAGCGTCGGCGGCGCCTGGATCTCCCCGTACTGCGAAACGACGAGCGGCGCCGCCGAGTCGCGGTGGCGTCGCACCAGAGTGGCGAGCATGTTGGTCGTGACGAAGGGCATGTCCGCGAGCATCACGACGGTGGCCTCGGCGGTCTCCGGCAGCGCAGCAATCCCGGTGCGCAACGACAGGTGCACGCCGCCGTTGTAGTCGGGGTTCACGACGGCCGTGCAGGACAGGCCATCCAACTCCTGCCGGGTCCGATCGCCTTCGTGGCCCAGGACCACGATCACCGGATCGAGTCCCGCGGCGATCGCCCGGCGGACGGAGCCACGCAGCAGGGACTCGCCGTCGAACTGCAGCAACAACTTGTTGCGCCCCATGCGGCTCGACGTCCCGGCGGCGAGGACGATGCCGGCGATGCGCCGCCCGCGCTCAGCGGGCATGGATCGTGCTCTCCTTCTCCCGCAGGTGACGCGGTGGGCGGGCCGCACGCACCGCCAGAAGCTCCGCCACAATGCTCAGCGCGATCTGCTCGGCGCCCTCGGCCGCGAGGTCCAGTCCCACGGGACCGAAGACGCGGTCGCTGCCTGAAGCGCCGACCTCCTCGATCAGACGCTCCACGCGGGGACGCGGTCCCAGGAGACCGATGTAACCCGCCTCGGTCTCGAGCACCCGGCGCAGCCAGTTCCGGTCGTGTGCCAGGGAGTGTGTCTTGATGACGACGAATCCGTCGGCGCCGGGCGAGGGTGTGCCGAATCCGTCGTCCGGGCGGGCGGTGCGCAGCTCGACGCCGGAGGCGAACCGCCCCGGGGTGAGATAGCCTGCCCGGTGATCCAGCACCGTGACGC
>DATDED010000117.1:0-4814 GCA_036523455.1 Gemmatimonadales bacterium | reverse complement strand
CCGCTGGGGTGGTTGTGGGCCACGATGATCCCCGCCGCCGCCTCGGCAATGGCGGCCCGGAACACTTCGCGCGGATGGACCAGGGAGCTGTTCAGGATGCCGCGGGTTATGAGCAGGTCGGCGAGCACCTGGCTCTGGCTGCCCAGCGCCAGGACGTGGAACTCCTCCACGGTCAGGTCGCGGAGGCGGGGGGCGCACAGGCGATGGACGTCCGCCGGCCCGGCGATGCGCTCCGGAGGCGGCGCCTGCTCGGCCCCGAGCCGGCGTCCCAGCTCCAGCGCAGCCGCCACGCGAGCCGCCTTGGCGCGCCCGACCCCGGGGACCCGTGCCACATCCGCCGCGGGACGGCTGGCGAGCCGCACGATCGAGCTGTCGACGCGATCGAGCAGCGTCGCGGCGACATCGAGGGCGCCCTTGCCGGCGCATCCCGTGCCGAGCAGAATCGCGATGAGCTCCTGCACGGTGAGCGCGTGACTGCCGAGGTGCCAGAGCCGCTCGCGGGGCCGGTCCCGCGTGCCTGAGGTCGGCGCAGCGACGGTCGCCATGCGGCCAACGTAAGGCGGGGAGGCGCCGCCCGCGGTATCAAAGAAACGCGGGCGACGCCTTTCGCGCGCCGGCGCTCACAGCGCCGCGCCGTGGCATTTCTTGAACTTCTTGCCGCTGCCGCAGGGACAGGGATCGTTGCGTCCGACGCCGGCGTACGGATTGGCCACGGCCGCTTCGACCGGAGTCGGTCGGCCGGACGGCGGCAACGGACCGGTGGAGGTGCCGCCGCTCACGAGTCCGTCGGCTTCCGGCTTCATTGCCACCATGGGCGTGGGTCGCCGCGGCGCGGGGCCGCCGAGCAGGCCCGGGGGGGTGCCGACGCCCTGCGGCCGCGGGCGGCCGCCGGCCGGCCCGGTCGAACCCGGCGCCGGTGGCCCGATCTGGATCTGCAGCTTGAGCCACCGCTCGGCGAACGTGCTGCGCACGTCGTCGATCAGACCCTTGAACATCTCGAACGCGTCCGTCTTGTACTCGATCAGCGGGTCCTTCTGTCCCCAGCCGCGATACTGGATGCCCGCCTTGAGCTGATCGAGATCGTAGAGATGGTCCTTCCACTTCTCGTCGATCACCGAGAGCATGATCTGAGACAGGGCCTGCTCGGCGAGACCCGTCTGCTCCGCCAGCCGGGCCTCGATCGCCGCGCGCACCACGGGATCGGTTTCGCGCCGCGCCCGCGCTTCGAGGTCGCGCCGCAGCATCGCATCGGCGTCGCGCAGCTGGGACAGCTTGCCCTCGAACGACTCGTGCCCGGCCTGCTGGGCCGCGCGCACCAGGTCGTCCCGGCCCCGGACCTTCGCGGGATCGGTGAGGTCCGGCACCGAGAGCAGATAGCGCTGCAACATCTCCGTGGTGAGCAGCTCGCGGTCCCACTCGGCGGGATCCTTGTAGACGGCGGTGCGTTCGTCCACCAGCCGCTCGACCGCCGCGTCGATCATTCGCAGCGCTTCCGCCTTCAGCTCCTCTCCGCCCTCGAGCGCGAACAACCGCAGCGAGTACATGACCTCGCGCTGCTGGTTCATGACGTCGTCGTACTCGAGCAGCCGCTTGCGCGCCTGGAAGTTCTGCAGCTCGACCCGCTTCTGCGCCTGGCTGATGGCACCGGTGACCCACGGATGCGTGATCACCTCGCCCTCTTCGGCGCCGCCGCGATCCATCCAGCGGGCGATGCGGTCGGAGCCGAAGAGCCGCATCAAGTCGTCTTCCAGGGACAGATAGAAGACGCTGCCCCCGGGATCGCCCTGGCGCCCCGAGCGGCCCCGCAGCTGGCGGTCGATGCGGCGCGCTTCGTGCCGCTCGGTGCCCACGATCACGAGCCCGCAGGGCGGGTCGTCGTTGCAGGCGAGCTCCTTGATCCGCTCCGCGGTGAGATCGGCGTGCTCGATCGCCTGCCCGAAGGCCGGCTCGCCGCGCGCCCGAATGCCGCAGACCTGGCACTGCTTCACCCCGGGGCCGAGTTTGATGTCGGTGCCCCGGCCCGCCATGTTGGTGGCGATCGTGATCGCGGCCGGTTGCCCGGCCTGGGCCACGATCTCGGCTTCGCGCTCGTGGTACTTGGCGTTCAGCACTTCGTGCTTCAGCCCGCGCCGCTTGAGCATGCGGGAGAGCGTTTCGGAGACCTCGACGCTCACCGTGCCGACGAGCACCGGCAGGCCGCGCTTGTGCTGCCGCTCCGTCTCCTCGACGATCGCGTTGTACTTTTCGCGCCGCGTCTTGTAGATCAAGTCGTGCTTGTCGACCCGGCGCACCGGCCGGTTCGTCGGGATGACGACGACTTCCAGCTTGTAGATCTGGAAGAACTCGGTCTCCTCGGTCTCGGCCGTGCCCGTCATGCCGGCGAGCTTCTCGTACATGCGGAAGTAGTTCTGGATGGTGATCGTGGCGAGGGTCTGACTCTCCTCGCGCACCGTCACGCCTTCCTTCGCCTCGACCGCCTGATGCAGGCCTTCCGCCCAGCGCCGGCCCGGCATGAGCCGGCCGGTGAACTCATCCACGATGAAGACCTGGCCGTCCTGAACGACGTACTCCACGTCCTTCTCGTACAGGGCGTGGGCCTGGAGCAGCTTGTGGATGATGTGCAGCGTCTCGCTCTTGCCGGCGTACTCCGACTCCACGACGCGCCGCCGCTCCAGCTTTTCGGCGGGCGTGAGGGTCTCGTCGCGATCGATGACGTGCACCGCGTGGGAGATGTCGGGGACGACGAACAGGGCCGGGTCGTCGGGCGACATCGTCTCGACGCCCTTCTCGGTGAGGTGCACCGAATGGCCGCGCTCGTCGAGCACGAAATAGAGGTCGTCCTCCACGTTGCGCATCTTCTGGTCGCGCGCCGGCAGCTTGCGGTCGGCGAGGCGATCGAGCTCCACCCGCTGCACGATCGTCTTGATGCCCTGCTCGTTGAGCAGCTTCAGCAACTTCTTGTTCTTGGGCATGCCGAGCTGCGCCTGGTAGAGCAGCCTGGCCCCTTCGTACTGGGTCTTCTCGTCCGCCAGCAGCGGCTCGGCCTTGCCGATGAGATCGTTCGCGATCGCGGTCTGCTTGCGGACCAGCTGAACGACCTGCGCGTTGAATTGGGCGTACTTCACGTCCGATTCGGCGCCCACGGCTCCCGAAATGATGAGCGGCGTGCGCGCCTCGTCGATCAGGATCGAGTCGACCTCATCGATGATGGCGTAGTAGTGCCCGCGCTGCACGCGCTCGTCGAGCCGGCCGACCATGTTGTCGCGCAGGTAGTCGAAGCCGAATTCGTTGTTCGTGCCGTAGGTGATGTCGCAGCGGTACGCCGCCTTCCGTTCGGGCGAAGCGGGCTGCGTGTCGTCGATGCAGCCGACGGTGAGGCCCAGCCAGGTGAACAGGTGGCCCATCCACTGCGAGTCGCGCCGCGCCAGGTAGTTGTTCACCGTGACGAGGTGCGCGCCCTTCCCAGCCAGCGCGTTCAAGTAGAGCGGCAGCGTGGCGACCAGGGTCTTCCCCTCCCCGGTGGCCATCTCGGCGATCTTGCCCTGGTGCAGCACGATGCCGCCGATCAGCTGCACGTCGTAGGGCACCATGTCCCAGGCCTGCTCGTGCCCGGTGACCGTGACCTTCGTGCCCAGCAGCCGCCGGCACGCCTCCCGCACGGTGGCGTAGGCCTCGGGCAGGATGTCGTCCAGCGCGGCCTGCAGCGCGCGCGCGTAGCGCTGCTCGGCCTGGCCCAGCTGATCCGACAGCCGCGCCCGCTCTTCCGCGTCCGGGCAGTCGTGCTTGGCCCGCTTCAGGCGGTCCACCTCCGCAGCCAGCTCCGCGGTGCGCTCGGCGATGATCCCCCGGCACTTGGCAGTCTGGGCCTGAAGCTCCGTATCGCTCAGGTCCTTGAGCCGCGCCTCGTGCAGGTGAATCGCGTCGACCAGCGGGCGGATGCGCTTCATCTCCCGCCGGAACCGCGTCCCGAACACCTTGGTAAACAGCCGTTTAACCATCGGTCCTCAGTCTAGCGATACAGCCCGTGCGCGGTGATGTACTCGCGCACCGCGTCGGGCACCAGGTAACGAATGGACCGGCCCTCGGCCACCCGGTGGCGCACCAGCGTCGCCGAAATGTCCACGGCCGGCACCTCGATCGCCCGGCGGATGATGGGGAGGTCCGGCACGGGTGCACCCGGCCGGCCGAATACGATCACGTCCGCCAGGGCGGGCAGCGCCTCCACCTCGAACCAGGCCGGCAGGTCCCGGGCGGCATCCGCCCCCAGCAATAACGTGAACCGGTTCCCGGGCTCGCGCTCCGCCAACTCCCGCAGTGTCCGCACGGTGTAGGACGGCGCCGCCAGCTCGAGCTCGATCCGCTCCACGGAGAGCCGCGGATTGCCGGCGAGCGCCAGGGAGAGCATTTCGGCGCGCTGCGCGGCGGTCGCCCCGTGCGCCGCTCGCTTGAAAGGCTGCTCGCGTACCGGCATCAGGCGAACGCGCGCCCCCAGCTCCTCCGCCGCCGTCTCGGCGGCCACGAGATGCCCCAGATGGACCGGATCGAACGATCCACCGAACAGCGCGTCCACGCGCTCAGGGAGAACCGGGCGAGGCGGTGGGTTCCGGCGGGCAGGATTTGGCGATGCCCCCTGCCTGCGGATAGAAGCGGCGCAGGTGGGCACAGGCCTCCTGCAGCTCTTCCTTGTAGCCGATCGCGCGGTAGGTGTCCACGAGCCGCAGCAAGGCGTCGGGCGCCCGCGGCGCTTCCGGATAATTGGCCACGATGTCCTTGAAGTAGATGATGCCCGAGTCCCAGGCGCGCCGCTTGAAGTA
>DATDED010000116.1:0-5866 GCA_036523455.1 Gemmatimonadales bacterium | reverse complement strand
CCGCGTCCCAGCCGTTGGCGGCTGGGACCCGCACGGCGCTCAGGATCTCGTCGGGTTGCTTCGTGAGGTAGTTGATCCCGTCGTTGTTGTAGAACCGCGCGGCCGGCACGACGCGCTCGCCGCCCGGACCCACCAGCACGTACTCCGCGCCGATCGCCACCATCACCGGCGCCACGTCCGACGAGGTCACTGCCCAGCAGCGCGGCGACGATGGCGCCACCCAGCAGATCGCGCCGTCCTTCTTCATGCAGAAGTCGATCGCTTTACGCCACTCGTAGGACTGGTCGTAGTAGTTGCAGCGCGTGTCGAGACAGAGATTGCCGCCCAGGGTCCCCATGTTGCGGAGCAGGGGAGTGGAGACGAGCTCCGCCGCCACTCCCACCGCCGGGGCGGATTGGCGGATGGTCGGATGGGCGGAGAGCTGGGTCAGTGTGATGCAGGATCCGATTGTCATACCATCCGCCGATCCGCCGATCCGCCCATCCGCCCCGAGCTCCGGCACCCCCATAAGCGAGATCACAGTGCGGGGTTCCTGCTGCCGCCGCTTCATGTTGGGGTAGAGATCCGTCCCACCGGCGACGTACATCCCCTCCGGGCCCGCGTCCGCTTTCATCGCGAGCGCGTCCCGGAGGGTCTTCGGTTGACGGTACGTGAACGACGGCAGCCGCAGCATGGCCGAAACCTTAATGCGGGGTCCCGGTCGTGGCCAGCCCGAGCGATTGCGCGGCCTGCGCCAGCTTCACGAACTCGGCGCGGTACCCATCGGGATCGGCGCCGAGCGAGCCTCGAGCCGCCGCGATCACCTCTTCGAAATTCGCTACGCCGCGATATTCCGAGCCCTTGAGCAGCAGGCCGAATTCGGCCACCGCCGTCTGGAACCGGAACTCGGGGGAAGGAGCGCGGCCCGGCTCGCCCGAGACGGGAAGGGTGAGGAGCCGGCTGCGATCCCCGTCGGGCTGCTTGTAGCGGACCTTGACGAAGCCCAGCTCCCCGCCGCCGCTGCGCGGCGTGCGCACCGTCTGGTAGCGCAGCGAGTCGGGGACGCGGATCGTCACATCGGTCGCGACCCCCGTGGGGACGATCTCGTACAACGCGGTGACGGAATGGCCTGCGCCCATCTCGCCCGCGTCCTTCGTGTCGTCGGTGAAGTCCTCGTCGGCCAGCAGTCGGTTCTCGTACCCGATCAACCGGTACGCGCGGACCCGGGCCGGGTTGAACTCGACCTGGATCTTCACGTCCTTAGCGACCGTGAACAGCGTCCCGCCCATCTCGTGCACCAGCGTCTTCTTCGCCTCGAGCAGGTTGTCGATGTAGGCGTAGTTGCCGTTCCCGTGGTCGGCGAGCTGCTCCATCTTCGAGTCCTTCAGGTTCCCCATCCCGAAGCCGAGCACGGTGAGGAACACGCCGCTCTTGCGCTTGTCCTCGATCAGGCGGACCAGCTCGCCGTCGCTCGAGACGCCGACGTTGAAGTCGCCGTCGGTGGCGAGGATGACGCGGTTGTTGCCGCCGCGGATGAAGTTGGCGACCGCTTCGTCATAGGCGCGCTTGATCCCGGCGCCGCCGGCCGTGCTGCCGCCCGCCTCGAGCCGGTCGATTGCCTCGAGGATCTTCGCCTTCTCGTCACCGGGGGTGGACGGGAGGACGAGACCCGCCGAGCCCGCGTACACGACGATCGCCACGCGGTCTTCGTGCCGGAGGTTGTTCACCAGCATCGTGATCGACGCCTTGACCAGCGGCAGCTTGTTCGGCTCGTCCATCGAGCCCGACACGTCCAGCAGGAAGACCAGGTTCGACGGCGGCAGGCCGCGCAGGTCGATCTTGCGCGCCTGGAGCCCGATGCGCAGCAGCTGGTGCTGGGGCTTCCAAGGCGCCGGTCCCAGCTCGGTGTGGATCGCCACGGGGTCGTCCCCGGTCGGTCCGGCATAGTCGTACGGGAAGTAGTTGACCAGCTCTTCGATCCGCACCGCGTCTTTGGGCGGGGCCTGACCATCCAGCAGGAAGCGCCGCACGTTGCTGTAGGCGGCGCGATCCACGTCGATGGAGAAGGTGGACAGGGGATGGGCCGAGACGGCGAAGAAGGGATTCTCGTCCTTGTGGCCGTATTCCTCGGTGTTCCAGGGCTCGCGACGCACGCGATAGGCCTCGTCATCGCGCTCTGCGTAAGCACGCCCGCGCGCCGCCTTTGCCGCGAGCTGGGCAACGGTACTCGGAGCGGCGGCGGCGTCCACGGCGATCTCGTTTAGCTGGATCGACGAAGGCTGCAGGACGATGTCCACCGTAACGGGCTGGCCGGCCATGACCTGGATGTTCGGGAGGACGGCCGGCGTGTATCCGATGAACTGGGCGCGGACGGTGTAGGTGCCGACGGGGACGGAATCGATCGAATAGGCGCCGGTGATGTTCGTGACGGCGCCGAGCGACGTGCCCACCACGAACACCTGCGCGTGGGCGATGGGCGCCCCCGAGGCGTCGCGGACGTGTCCGCCAATGCGGCCGGTGGGGCCCGAATAGGTGAGGCTCGGAGCCGCGAGCAGCGCGGCGAGAGCGAGAAACGGCCGGATCGGTGGGGTGAACATGGTCTCTCCTGTTGGGGTGCCCGAGGAGAGACGTTGAGGGCGGGCCGAGTGACACACTCGTTCAGCGCATCAGTGCTGCCGTTCCTCCCGCACCCCACCCGCCAGCGTGGGCGCCTGATCGACCGCCTTGCCGTCGCCGCCCTCCCAGGGCGGGAGCACGCGCGTCGGCTCGGGCCAGGGGATATCGGGGAACGCTGTGGGACCCACTCGTCCCTCGTCCCCCTTCCCTCGTTTCTTGAGTGCCTTCAGGACCTTCTCCGGCGTGATCGGCACCTCGTCCACCCGTACGCCGATCGCGTCGTACACCGCATTGGCGACCGCAGGCATCACCGGGAGCAGGGGACCCTGGCCCACTTCCTTCGCCCCGTAGGGGCCGTTGGGATCGGGATCCTCGACGATGTAGGTGACCACGTCGCACATCTCGAGCGTGGTGGGGCTCTTGTACTCGAGCAAACTCGGGATCTTGTGAACCACGTGGCGGTTCTCGCGGTAGGCCATCTCTTCCATGAGGGCCTCGCCCAGCCCCATGTAGATCGAGCCCTCCACCTGCCCGATCACCGTCGCGGCGTTGATGCACCGGCCGACGTCGTGGGCCACCCAGATCTTCGGAACCCGGACGATGCCGGTCGCCGCATCGACGTCCACTTCGGCCACGCACGCACTATAGGAATACGCGGGGGAGGGACCCACGCCCGCGCCGCGGTAGCGGGCCGCGCTCTTGGGCGGCGTGTACGACCCCACCGTGCCGACCGTGCCCACGGCGCTCTCGGCCGCCTGCACCGCTTCGGCGAAGCCCATGCCGCGCTCGGGGTCCTCGACGTCGAACACCCGTCCGTCGGCGAAGGCCAGACGATGCGCGGGAACGTCGAGCTGCTTCGCGGCGTGAGGGAGAATGATCTCGCGGGCGCGCTCCGCCGCCTGCAACGCGGCGTTGCCGCTCATCAGAGTGACGCGCGAGGAGTAGCTGCCCAGATCCACCGGGGTGAGATCGGTGTCGGCCGTGACGACCCGGATATCGAACGGGTCGACGCCCAGCACCTCGGCCGTGATGTAGGCGAGGATCGAATCCGACCCCTGACCGATGTCGGTGGACCCGCAGAACACGGTCACCCCACCCGACCGATCGCACTTGAGCTGGACGCCGGAGTGCGGCATGTGATTCCAGTAGATCGGCAGCCCGGCGCCACTCAAATACGATGAACAGGCGAGCCCGACGCCCTGGCCGGGAGGCAGCTTGCGGAACTTGTCCTTCCAGCCCGCGCCGTTGGTCACCTTGCGGATGCACTCCCCCAACCCCATCGAGCCCACGCGCAGGTAATTCGCCGTGAGCGAGTCGGGCGGCTGCAGGTGGGCGAGACGCATCTCCGCCGGATCGAGCCCGAGCTGCTCGGCGAGCTTGTCGAGGTGCACCTCGAGGGCGAAGCGGGGCTGCGGCGTGCCGTGGCCCCGCTTGGGGCCGCACGGGGGCTTGTTGGTGAAGGCGCGCGCGCCCTGGAACTTGTAGCGCGGCACCTGATAGGTGACGGTCTGCAGCGCGCCCGTGTAGTAGGTGCTCGCAACGCCGTAGGAGCCGTAACCACCGCCGTCCAGCAGCGAGCGGAAGTGCATCCCCGTGATGGCGCCGTCCTTGGTGACCCCGGTCTTCACCCACATGAGCGTGGGGTGCCGCCCGCGATGACAGTAGAAGACCTCCTCGCGGGTCAGCGTGATCTTCACCGGCCGGCCGGTGAGCATCGCGATCTTGGCGACGACGATCTCATGGCTGAAGGGGTCGCTCTTGCCCCCAAAGCCGCCGCCGTTGGGCGTCGCGATGACGCGGATGCGCGCTGCCGGCAGCTCAAGCACCTTGGCGAGAGCCCGGTGGACGTAGTGAGGCGTCTGGGTCGAGCTCCACAGCGTCACCTTCCCGTCGGCCGACCAGTCCGCCAGTGCGGCGTGCTGCTCCATCGGGAGATGGGTGTTGCCCTCGAAGAAGAACAGATCCTCGCGCACCACGTCGGCCGCGGCGAAGCCTTCCTCCACATCCCCGAACTCCAGATTGATGAGCTTGTGCAGGTTGCCGGTGTCGCCGTAGTCGTGGATGCGCGGCTCGGGGTGCGCGAGCGCGTCGGCGGGGGAGCCGATCTCGCGCAGCAGCTCGTACTCGACGTCGATCAGGTCGAGCGCCGCGGTGGCCGTCTCCTCCGACGTCGCGGCGACCGCCGCCACCGGGTCGCCGATGAAACGCACCTTGTCCATGCAGAGGGCATGCTCGTCCTGGCTGACGGGGAGGATGCCGAAGGGAATCGGGAAATCCTTCCCCGTGAGGACGGCCTTCACGCCGTCCAGCTGTTCGGCCTTCCCGGTCTCGATCCGGACGATGCGCGCGTGGGGATGCGGGCTGCGCAGCAGCTTGCAGTAGAGCATCCGGGGCAGGGCGAGGTCGTCGGCGAACTTGGTTGCGCCGGTGACTTTCGCGACGGCGTCGACCTTGCGGAGTGCTTTCCCCACCACCCGAAGCGCCCCGGCGGTCGGGCGGTCGGGCGGTTGGGCGGTCGGCTCAGTGCGCACGTCTGGATCAGGGACCGCCTGACCGCCTGACCGCCCGACCGCCGCTTCACCGACCGCCTTATCTGCCATACAGTGACTCCCGCGGCGCGGTCGCGTCTTCCCCCCGCATCCGGGCCGCCGCCAGCTCGACCGCTTCGTAGATCTTGATGTAGCCGGTACAGCGGCACAGGTTGCCGGCCAGCGCCGCCTTGATCTCGTTGCGCGAGGGGCTCTTGTTCTGCTCGAGGAGCGCCTGGGCGGCGAGGAGAAACGCCGGCGTACAGTAGCCGCACTGGGCGGCGCCCAGGTCGGCGAAGGCGGTTTGGAGCGGATGCAGCTCGGCGCCGCGCGCCATGCCTTCGATGGTGGTGACGCGCCGGCCGTCGCACGCCAGGCCGAGGACGAGGCAGGAGAGCACGGGTTGGCCGTCGAGCAGGACGGTGCAGGTGCCGCATTCGCCCAGCTCGCACCCGTGCTTGGTGCCGGTGAGCCCCAGGTCTTCGCGTAGCACTTCGAGCAGCGTCTTGTGGGGGGCGAACCCGACAGTGCAGGGCTCGCCGTTGAGCTCGAACGCGATCTGGGCGTGCGATTCCGGCATGGCGCGTAAACTAACCTTGCCTTCAGAGTGACGCAGCGCCAGCTTCCGTTCGACCTCCACAGGATGCACCATGGCCGCGCGTCTCGCCCTCGTTCTCCTCGCGCTCCCCGTCCTCGCGTTTCGGCTGCCGGCACAGGCCCGCACCGCGCCCCGCGATTTCCGG
>DATDED010000115.1:0-11997 GCA_036523455.1 Gemmatimonadales bacterium | reverse complement strand
ATGACCGCCGTCTCCGGGTACGAGCGCGCCGTCACCGACACCATCCTCCGCCTGCTCCCCGGCGCCACGCGCGATCGGATCGGCAACGTGGTCCTCACGCTCGGCTCGGGTGATCCCCGGCGTCTCGTCTACTGCGATCTGGACGAAGCGGGATTCGTCGTGGGGAACGTCACGCCGGAAGGGTTGCTGCGGTTGCGCCGCGTGGGCCGCATCGCGAGCGCGCTGTTCGACCAGCAGGTCGAGGGACAACGGGTCACCGTGTGGGGACGCCGCGGCGCCGTACCGGGCGTCGTCGCCGTGCGCTCCGTGCACCTGACGCGCGGCCGCGCCGCCGCCGGCGAGCAGCCGTTCAGCGTGGATGACGCCTGGGTGGATGTCGGCGCGGCGTCGCCCGCGGAAGTCACGGAGCTGGGCATCGAGGTCCTCGCGCCGGTCGCCCTCGCCAAACGCCCGCAGCGCTACGGCGACGGCCTGCTCGCCGCCCCCGCGGCAGGATCGCGGGCCGCGTGTGCGGCGCTGCTCTCCGCCGCGGCCGCCCGCCCCGCACCCGGCGGCAGCGTGGTGGTGGCCTTCGCGGTGCAGACGCTCCAGACCGGTCGGCCCGGGGTCGCCGCGCTGTCCGCGTTGCACGGACCCTTCACCGCGATCCGTGAGGCTACCCTCCCCGTGCAATACCGCGGGACGGCGGTCGAGACCGTGGCGCTCGACTCCGCGAGCGCGCTGGCGGCGGATCTCGCCCACTGGATCGGCGAGGGAACGGCGGCAGCCGCGCGCCCGGCCGATGGCATGCCGCCCGCCCCACCCCAGGAGCGCCGCGTGGAAGGCACCTACCCGGCGACGCCGGCGGGGCGCCTGGCGGAGGCGCAGGACGTCGTCGCCGCGCTGGTCGAGCGCTACGGCGTGTCGGGCTCCGAGGGCGCGGTGCGCGAGGCCGTGGCCGGCATGCTGCCCGACTGGGCGAAGCCGACCACCGACAGCGCCGGTAACCTGTGGCTGAAAGTCGGCACCGGCGACCCGCTCGTCGTGTTCGTGGCGCACCTGGACGAGATCGGCTACCGCGTGGACTCGATCCGCGCCGACGGCACGCTCGCGCTGAGCGTGCGCGGCGGGTTCTTCCAGTCGCTGTTCGAGGGCCAGGCAGCGCTGGTCCACACGCCCCGCGGCGCCGTGGCCGGCGTGTTCCTCCCGCGCGATAGCGCGATGGGCACGACGCACCAGCCGCGGACGGTCAGCGCCAGCGTCGGCGCCGCCACGCCCGAGGAGGCGGCCGCCATGGGGATCGCGGCGGGCCAGACCGTCACGATGCCGAAGCAGTACACGCGGCTCGCCGGCACCCGCGCCACGGGCCGCTCCTTCGACGACCGCGTCGGCGCGGCGAGCCTGGTGCTCGCGGTGCGCCACCTGAACCGCTCCCTGCTGCGGCACAGCGTAGCGTTCATCTGGAGCACGCGCGAGGAGATCGGCCTCGAGGGCGCGCGGGCCGCGGCGGCGGCGCTCGGCACCACGCCGGTCCGGGTACACGCGATCGACACCTTCGTCTCCGCTGATTCGCCGCTCGAGCCGACCGCCTTCGCCGTGGCGCCAATCGGCAAGGGCGCCGTGATCCGGGCGCTCGACAACTCCTCGGTGACGCCGGCGGCCGCGGTCGATACCCTGGCGCGCATCGCGCGCGCGCGCGGCCTGGCGCTGCAGATCGGCACCACCAACGGCGGCAACGACGGCTCGATGTTCGTGCCCTACGGCGTCGTGGACGTGCCGATCGGCTGGCCGCTGCGCTACTCCCACTCCCCCGCCGAGGTGATCGACCTGAAGGACCTCGTGAGTCTCGCCGATGTGGTGCGCGCCGCCGCGGAGGAATGGTGAGAGCGCTCCTCTCGGTGTCGGACAAGCGCGGGCTGGTGCCGTTCGCCCAGGGGCTCGCGGCGCTGGGCTGGGAGATCGTCTCCACCGGCGGCACCGCCGAGGCGCTGCGGCGCGAACGCATCGCGGTGATCCCGATCGAGCAGGTCACCGGCTTCCCCGAAATGATGGACGGCCGCGTGAAGACGCTGCACCCCAAGGTGCACGGCGGCCTGCTGGCGCGGCGCGACCACGCGGGCGACCAGGCGGCGCTGCTGGCCCACGACATCACGCCGATCGACCTCGTCGCCGTGAACCTCTACCCGTTCCAGCAGACCGCCGCCCGCGAGGGCGTCCCGGACGCCGCGGTCATCGAGCAGATCGACATCGGCGGTCCCTCCATGCTCCGCTCGGCCGCCAAGAACCACGCCGACGTCATCGTCCTGGTCGATCCCGCCGACTACGAGACGACCCTGGCCGATCTGCGCGCCGACGGCGTGCCGCCCGAGCGGCGCCGCGCCCTCGCCGCGAAGGTGTTCGCGCACACCGCCGCCTACGACGCCGCGATCACGAGCTGGTTCTCCCGCCGCGACAGCGAGTTGCCCGAGCGACTGACCCTGGTCATGGACCGGGCGCAGGCGCTGCGCTATGGCGAGAACCCGCACCAGCGGGCGGCCCTGTACGTCGCCGACGAGCCCGGCCTGCGCGACCTCCACCAGCTGCACGGCAAGGAGCTGTCGTTCAACAACCTGCTCGACGTGGACGCGGCCGTCACCGCGGTGCTTCCGTGGCCCCGGCGGATCGCCTGCGCCATCATCAAGCACACCACGCCGTGCGGCATCGCCCTCGGCGCGAGCGCCGCCGACGCGTACGCCCGGGCCTTCGCCACCGACCGCACCTCGGCCTTCGGCTCGGTGATCGCGTTCAACACGGTGGTGGACCGGCCCGCGGCCGAGGCGATGGCCGATCTGTTCGTCGAGGTGGTCGTGGCCCCGCGCTTCCACGACGAGGCCCTGGAGGTGTTCCGCAAGAAGAAGAACCTGCGCGTGGTCGAGCTGCCCCGTCCCGACGACCAGGGCACCCTCGACTTCAAGCGGGTGCGCGGCGGGCTGCTGGCGCAGGACCGGTTCCGGCCCTACGACACGGCGCAGGAGTCGCTCTGGAAGGTCGTGACCGAACGGGCGCCGACCGAGTCCGAGTGGAACGACCTGCGCTTCGCCTGGG
This sequence comes from Gemmatimonadales bacterium, assembly GCA_036523455.1. Lineage (GTDB taxonomy): Bacteria > Gemmatimonadota > Gemmatimonadetes > Gemmatimonadales > GWC2-71-9 > DASTHG01. Next base: position 8,934 of record DATDED010000115.1, on the reverse strand, counting down.
CGGCGGTGGGGAGCGTGAAGTCGAACGCGATCCTGCTGGTGCGGAACGAGGCGGCGATCGGGATCGGCGCCGGCCAGATGTCCCGGGTGGATTCGTCGTTCCTCGCGGTCCACAAGGCCCGCCTGGCCGCGCACGACACGACCGGCGCGGTGCTCGCGAGCGACGCGTTCTTCCCGTTTCGCGACGGGGTGGACGAGGCGGCGGCCGCCGGGGTGACGGCCATCATCCAGCCGGGCGGCTCGGTGCGCGACGCGGAGGTCATCGCGGCGGCGAACGAGCGCGGCCTGGCCATGGTGGTGACCGGGGTCCGGCAATTCCGGCACTAACGGGGTACTGAAGCGCCATGGCGAACAGCGCCAGGTCCACACCGCCCTATGGCTGGGCGGTCCTCGTCGCCGCAGGGATTCTCGCGCTGTACATCGCGACGCTGGCGCCGACGACGCAATTCTGGGACGCGCCCGAGTACATGGCGGCGGCGCACGCGCTAGGCATTCCCCACCCCCCCGGCAATCCCCTGTTCACGCTGATGGCCCACGTGTGGGGCCTGCTCCCGCTGGCTGCCGACTACGGCGCGCGCATCAACCTGTTCGCCTCCCTCACCAGCGCCGTGGCCGCCGGCTTCTGGTTTCTCATCGCCGAGCGCTGGCTGCGGCCGATCGTCGCGGGGCAGGCGCCGCGGCGCCTGGTCGCCGCGGCCGGCGCGATCATCGGGGCCACCGCGTTCACGGTCTGGAATCAGTCGGTGGTGAACGAGAAGGTGTATACCGTCAGCCTGCTGTCGATCACCCTGATGCTCTGGCTGGCGATCCGCTGGGCCGATCATCCCGCGGGTGAGCGTCCCGACCGGCTGCTGGTCCTGATCGCCTATCTGCTGGTCCTGACGAGCGCCAATCACCAGATGGGACTCCTGGCGACGCCCGCCATCCTGCTGCTCGTCGTTCGCACCGATGCGCGGACCCTCATCCGGCCGCGGCTCATCGGCCTCGCGCTGGTGGCGGCCGCCGCCGCCGCGACCGTCTACCTGTTCCTCCCGCTCCGCGCCCACCTCGATCCGTACCTGAACGAGGGCGACCCGAGCACCTGGGCGGCGTTGCGCGACGTGCTGCTGCGGGCGCAGTACGGCAAGCCGCCGGTGCTGCAGCGGCAGGCCGACCTCCTCGGCCAGCTGGCGATGTGGGCGCAGTATTTCTCGTGGCAATGGGGACGCGACCTGCCCGACACCGCCGCCCGGGCGCTGGCCCTGGGCTTCGGCGCCCTGGGCCTGCACGGCGCCTGGCGCCACTGGAAGGCGGAGCCGCGTCAGGCCGCGGTGATGACGACGCTCGTCGTCACGGTCACGCTCGCGCTGATCCTCTACCTCAACTTCAAGTACGGGTACTCCGAATTCCTCGGCCGGGCCGTGCCGCGCGAGGTGCGCGACCGCGATTACTTCTTCATCGTCTCCTTCTCGGCCTGGGGCGTCTGGGTCGCCATGGGCGGCGCCGCCCTGATGGAATGGGTGGGGTCGCGCCTGGCGCCGCGCGCCACGCCGGCGCCGGGCTGGGCCTGGGCGACGCCCATCCTGCTCATCGCCCTGGTGCCTGTCTGCGCCAACCGACTCTCGGCGCCGCGCCGCGGCGAGACTCTGGCCCGCGACTATGCCGTCGACGTGCTGCAATCGCTCGACCCCTACGCGATCGTCGTCACCGCCGGCGACAACGACACCTTTCCGTTGTGGTACGCACAGGAAGTGGAAGGCGTGCGCCGCGACGTCACGGTGCTCGTCACCTCGCTCGGTAACACCAACTGGTACCTGCGGCAGCTGAACCAGCGACCGCTCGCGACGTTCGACTCCAGCACCGCCCCGCCCTGGTACCGCGATCGCGCCTGGCCCAAACCGCAGACCCCGTGGCTCGGCACGCTGTATCGCGCGCGGACCGACACGCTCCCCGAATTCACCGCGGTGTCCCAGGCCGTGAACGGCGCGCTGGGGCCGATCACCGTGTCGCTCGACCCCGCCACGCTGCCGACGCCAGGGTTCCTCTCACGCGTCGATCTCGCCCTGCTCGAGCTCGTGAAGGAGCAGCTCGGGCGGCGGCCGATCTATTTCTCCAGCACCACCGGCAACTACCCCGAGCAGCTCGGACTCGGGCGGTTCCTCGTCACCGAGGGAATGGTGCGGCGGCTGCTGCCCGCGCCGGTGACGGCCACCGCCGGCGTGCGACCCAGCGCGCTCCAGGGGCGCTTCGTGGACGTCCCCCGGACTACCCGGCTGGGATTCGAGCTGTACCACGGCGCCGCCGCGGCCCGGGCGCGCCCCCGCGGCTGGGTGGACCGGGCCTCGCAGAACAGCCTGCTGTCCTACATCATCACCTACGACACCATCGCCGAAGTCCTCCAGGACACCGATCCGGCCCGCGCGGCGCAGGCGCTCGCCCTGGCCAGGGCGGCCATGGCCAACACGACCTACCAGTTCGACCTGACGCCACCCGCGCCCGCGCGGTGATACCTTTCTCTTCTTCTCTGACCCGAACCGCATGACCCACGCGACCGACACCACCTCGCAGAAGCCGCCCTATCTCTGGGCCGCCTTCGTCTTCCTGGGCACCCTGGCCCTCTACGTCGCGACGCTCGCGCCGACCACACAGTTCTGGGACACCTCCGAGTACATCGCGGCGGCCCGGGTCCTCGGCATTCCCCACCCGCCGGGCAACCCGCTGTTCACGATGATGGCGCACGTGTGGGGGATGCTCCCACTCGCCGCCGCGTACGCGCAGCGCATCAACCTGTTCGCGGCGACGACCAGCGCCGTCGCGGCGGCCTGCTGGTTCCTGGTGGGCGAGCGCTGGATGCGTCCGATCGTGCCCGTGCCGCTGGTGCGCCGGCTCGCGGCGCTGGGCGGCGCTTTGGTCAGCGCCACCACGTTCACCGTGTGGAACCAGTCGGTCGTGAACGAAAAGGTGTACACGCTGAGCCTGCTCTCGATCGCGCTGATCCTGTGGCTGATCGTCCGCTGGGACGACCAGGATCCGGGCGAGGCGCACGACCATCACCTGCTGCTCATCATGTACCTCCTCGCGCTCACGTCCACGAATCACATGATGGGCGTGCTGGTCGGGCCGGTCGTGATCGTGCTGCTCTTCCCGCCGCTGATGACGCGCCGGGCGCCGACCGACGACGGTCGCGCGATGGAGTGGTCGCAGTTCTTCGCGTTCGTCGCGGTGTTCGCGGTCCTGATGGGCTCGGGGATGGAGAAGGCCTCTTATATGATCCCGGGGGCCATCCTGTTCGTCCTCGCCCTGGGCTATGCCCTGTACCGGGGAGACTGGCGCTTCACCGTCGCGCTGCTGGGCGTGGCCGCGGTCGGCGTCTCGGTCTACATCTTCCTGCCGCTCCGCGCGGCGCACTACCCGCCCATCAACGAGGGTGAGCCCACCACCTGGCAGGCGCTCTGGGCCGTGCTCACGCGCCAGCAGTACGGCAAACCGCCCCTCACCCAGCGGCAGGCGGACATCATCTCGCAGGTCGGCCTGTGGGTGCAGTACTTCGGGTGGCAGTGGGCCCACGATGCGCAGGTGAAGATCCAGGCGAGCATCGCGGTGATCTTCGGCGGCCTCGGCGTGCTGGGGGCGGTGCGGCATTTCAAGGCGGACCGGCGCCACGCGATCGGTCTGCTCGCCCTCATGGGCACGCTCACCCTGCTGCTCATCGTCTACCTCAACTTCAAGTACGGCTACTCGCAGCACTTCGGCCGGCAGATAGCCCGGGAGGTGCGCGAGCGCGATTACTTCTTCATTTGTTCGTTCGCCCTGTGGGGCATCTGGGTCGGCTTCGGCCTCGCCACCCTGATGGAATGGGTGCAGGACGGCCTGCGCGACCGGTTCGACGACGAGGCCGCGCGCTGGCGCCTGGCGCTTCCCATCCTCCTCGTGGCGCTGGTGCCCCTCGCCTTCAATCGCCTCACCGCAAGCCGCGCCCACGAGACGCTGGCGCGCGACTTCGCGGTGGACCTGCTGAACTCCGTCGAGCCGTACGGCATCCTCGTTACCGCGGGAGACAACGACACCTTCCCCCTGTGGTACGCGCAGGAGGTTGAAGGCGTGCGGCGCGACGTGGTCATCATCAACCTGTCGCTCGCCAACACCGACTGGTACCTGCGCCAGATGCAGCGGCGTCCCGTCGAGGAGTACGACGCCGCCCGCGGCCCCGCGATCTACCGTAACCGCACCTGGCCCAAGCCCACGGGCAAAGTGCTCGCGTTCACCGCGGGGCAACTGGACAGCCTCGAGCTCTACTACCCGATCGACCAGAAGCGGGCCCTCAGCCTGGGCGGGGTGCAGGTGACGATCGACCCCGACCAGATCCACCCGCTCGGCAACGGCCAGGGATATCTCGAGCGGGCGGACGTGGTGGTGCTCGGCGCGATGCGGGATCAGCTCGGCAAGCGCCCGATCTATTTCTCGCGCACCGTCGGCACCTACGCCGACGAGTTCGGGCTGACCCCGTATCTCGAGGGCCAGGGGTTCGCGCGCGCGTTACGCACCCAGCTTCTGCAGGCGAGCGACAGCATCGTGGCGCTCCCCGGCTTCGGCTGGGTCAATCTCGCCCGCTCCAAGGCGCTCGCCTTCGACGTGTACCACTCCGCCGCCGCCGCCCGGCAGCGGCCCCGCGGCTGGGTGGACGTGCCCTCCGAGGGGATCCTGGTGACCTACGCGCTGATCTACCAGGTCCTGAGTCAGGCGCTGCAGCCCAAGGATCCCGCCGTCGCCGCCCGCGCCGCCGCCATCGCGGACTCGATCACCAAGAACAGCGCCAATTTCCGCGACGCGTTGTCGCCAGGAGCATCCCAATGAAGACCCCCACCCTGCTCGCCGCGCTCGTGCTCGTCTCCGCAGCGGGCGCGGCCGCCCAGCAGCCCCGCGGGGTCGTCGGGGCGTACTCCGCCCTCCGCGTCTGGCCGCCGGAGCCGCGCCGCTTCGATCTGCTGCACCAGACGATCCGCGTCCGCTTCGACGCGCCGCACCGCGAGCTGTTCGGCGAAGTCACGACGCGCGTGGCGCTCACCGCCGCCTCCGACACCGTGCGGCTCGACGCCGAGAACCTGACGATCGACCGCGCCAGCGGCGCGGGCGGGCGGACGCTGCGCTTCACGGCCGACACGAGCCACGTCACGGTCCGGCTCGCGCGGCGCGCGGCCGCGGGCGACACCGTCGCATTCACGCTCGCCTATCACGCCTTTCCCGAGCGCGGGATCTACTTCGTGCCGCGGCGCAACGTGATCTGGAGTCAGGGCGAGGCGACGGAGACGCGGGCCTGGATCCCCACCTACGACGCCCCAAACGACAAGACCACCTGGGAGTTCTACGTCACCGTCGATTCGGGGCTGACGGTGCTCTCCAACGGACGGCTGGCCGGCGTCACGCCCGCCGCCGGCGGGAAGCAGCGCGTGTGGCACTGGGTCCAGGACCGTCCCGCGTCCACCTATCTCTACTCGGTGGTCGCCGGGCCGTTCGTCGTGCTCAAGGATCAGTGGCGCGGCCGTCCCGTCGAGTACTGGACCTACGCCGACACGACCGACGCCGCCTGGCGCACCTTCGGCGAGACGCCGGCCATGATCGAGACGTACTCGCAGGTGCTCGGGGTCCCGTTCGCCTGGGACAAGTACGACCAGTCGATCATTCCCGACTTCACCTACGGCGGCATGGAGAACGTCTCGGCCACGACCCAGACCGATCTCGCCCTGCATTCCGCGGGCGGCGAGCCGGACAACAGCGGCCGGGGACTGAACGCGCACGAGCTGGCGCACCAGTGGTTCGGCGACCTCACCACCACCGCCGACTGGGCCGACATCTGGCTCAACGAAGGCATCACCACCTACATGGAGTCGGTGCAGAACGAGAAGTCGCGCGGCTGGGATGCCGCGGCGCTCGAGTGGGGCGGGCAGCAGCGCGCCGCGATGGACGCGGATCGCAACGAGGAGCGGCCGCTCGTGTGGGGGCGCTACCAGGGCACCGACCCGATCGTGCTGTTCTTCAGCGGCCACGTCTATCCCAAGGGCGCCCAGCTGGCGCATCAGCTGCGCCGCCTGCTGGGCGATTCGGTCTTCTGGGCGGGGATGCACCGCTTCCTGGTGGACAACGCCTACCGGCCGGTGACGACGCCCGACTACGCGGTCGCGATGGAGAAGACGTGCAATTGCGATCTCGACTGGTTCTTCGACCAGTGGGCCTACGGCATCGGCTATCCGCAGGTGACGTTCACGCGCCACTGGGACGCGCCCACGAAGACCCTGCACGTCACGGTCGCCCAGACGCAGACCGTGGACTCGCTCCATCCCCTGTTCCGGTTCCCCGTGACCGTGCGGGTGATCACGGCCGACTCCGTCATCCGCCAGCAGATCATGGTCTCGAAGGCGAGCGAGACGTTCGCGGTGGCCCTCCCCTCCGAGCCGCTGTCGTTCCGGTTCGACGAGGGCGGCTGGCTGCTGGGAACCGTCACGGGCGATCTCTCCGGCGCGGAGCTCGCGCAGATGGCCGCGCACGATCTGGACGTGCGCGGGCGGGATTGGGCGCTGCGCCAGCTGGCGACCGTCCATGATTCGACGGCCCAGGCGGCGCGGCGCTTCGTCGTGCTGAGCGAGCACCAGGCCGAGCTGCGCCAGCTGGCGCTCGAGGCGATGGGCGGCGATTCGAGCGACGCCACGCGCGCCGTGCTGCGCTCCGCGTTGCGCGATCCCGACGGCAGCGTGCGCGGGGCCGCGCTCAACGCGCTGGCGGCGCTCGACCAGGCCGCGGCCGCGGCGGCGGCCACCGCCATGTACGCGAGCGACCCGAGCGACGCCGCGCGGCAGGCCGCGTTGGGGGTGGTCGCGCGCGCTCAGGCACCGGAGGCGCTCACCCTGCTCGTGGCGGCGAGCGGACCGGATCAGCCGATCGGCACCCGGTTCATGACGATCTCGTATCTGCGGCGGATTCACGACCCCAAGGCCCTGGACGCACTCGAACGACTGACGGCGAGCACCGAGGACCGCAACATCCGGACGTCGGGACTCGGCGCGCTCGCGGCGAACGACAGCGCGCGTGGGACCGCGGTGGCGTTGCGGTTGATCGCTGATCCCGATCCCCTGTTCGCCTCGACCGCGGTGCGTATCGCGGCGCGGGTCGGCGGCGCGGCGGCCAAGGCGCGGCTGCAGCAGGCGCTGGCGCAGGAGAAGCGCGTGTTCGTGCGGCTCGCCATCCAGCAGGCGCTCACACCAGCCAAATAACTCTCTCACAACTCGGCGCTCACCTTATTGTGTTTACATGCTGCTGACGCAGGGTGGTGAAAGTCGTAATTGCTACTCCCAAGCCCGGAGCACGCCATGGAATCGAACAGAGTCAGGGCCCTCAACGGCGCCCGGGTTGGCGCTGGCGCCGGCGTCCTGATAGGCCTCGTCGTCGCCGCTGTCGCCCTGGCGATCCACCTGCCACCCGGGCCAGTCGGGGTGGCTGCGGCCGCCTTGCTCGGCGCCCTTATCCTCCCGGTGGCCGCCTCGCCGGTGGAATGGCTCGTGCACCGTTACCTCTATCACCGTGTCCTGACCGAGCCGCTGCGTCCACTCTACCGCGTCCACCATCAGGCGCATCACTATCTGTACTTTCCCACGTGGCGCTACGTGACCAGCGGCCCGCCGCGTCGTATTCCGCTCGTGGGGGCCAAGGTGGCCGATGCCCCAACCGGTCGTTGGACGAACCGCGCGATCGAGGCAGCCCACTTCGCATTCTACATGGCCCTCGGCGCCGGTCTGATCGTCGCGCCGTTCTGGTGGCTCACGCGTCGGCTGGCGTTCGTCGCGGGCGCAGGGGTCGCACTGGTGGTCGTGTCCTACCTGATGATCGCCGTGCATGACACGATTCACCGGCCGGGCGCCCATCCGTGGATCGAGCGCCAGCGCTGGTTCGCCTTCCTTGACGAGCATCACTTCATCCACCACGTGGACACCGAGGCGAACGTCAATTTCCTGCTGCCGTTGACGGATTGGCTGTTCGGGACGCTCCGCACCGCGCTGACGCCCGACGAGCGCGCACGCCATGGCACGCGCATCGAGGCGAAGGCATGCCCGAACGGCGCGGGTGAGCCCGCGCGCGCCACTGGGCGGCAGGATCGCGTCGGCGTGGCCTGAGGCCTCCGGTAAGTGATCTTCCCCGCCACGGCCGAGCTGTGCGATCTCATCTACGCCGCGGTGTGACGCCCGTGGGAGGCCGAGGGTACTAGGGGTATCCTCTCGTCCCGGAGATCCCCGCATGCGATCGAAGCTTCCGTTCGTCTGGCCGTTCGTCGTCCTGGCCGCGCTCGCCTGTGACGGCAGCGCGAGTCTGGAGAAGGACCTCGGCACGTGGTCGGCCGTTTACTCGATTCCCGGCGCCAGCACCCTCGTCACGCTCCACCAGTTCGGCAACGTCCTTTCGGGCGATGGCACGTATGCCGTGGAGGCGGGGCCGACGGGTACGCTTCAGGTGACCGGAACGGTGCACTTCCCCGCCATCACGATGGTGCTGCGGCGTGACACCGGGCTCTCGCAGACCTTCACCGGAGCCTTCCTGAACGACCGCACCCTCAGTGGTACCCTGGCCGACACGGTGAGCGGCGTGCCGTACCAGACGTCCCTGACGTTCATGCGGGTCGCGGTGGACCCACCGTGAGCGACCTGTCTCGAAGGGACTCCGCCTTGCGGCGTGTGCTCGTCTGTTTCGCATTGGCTTTGTCGATGGGCTGTGGCGACGCCCTGACGCCGCGCGGGGCGTTGACCGGCAGCTGGGCCGCAACCCGGTCCATCTACTCTGCCACCATGACCCTGGCCCAGATCGGGGATTCCGTCACGGGCGGAGGTACGCTCCACACCCGTCTCTCTCCCCCGGACATGACGTTCACGGTCGGCGGGCACCTGCGCCAATCGACGGCGACGCTGACGTTCCA
>DATDED010000114.1:0-1600 GCA_036523455.1 Gemmatimonadales bacterium | reverse complement strand
AGCGGTTCATCGCCTTGCACATGATGATCGCGAGGATGAGCCCGCTCGAGCCGTCCAGCGCGCCGGCCGTGATCAGGAGCTTGTTGTCCAGCACGAAGCCCATCGCCACCGCGGAGAGCCCGGCGTACGAGTTCAGGATCGCGATCACCGTCGGCATGTCGGCGCCGCCGATCGGGATGATCAGCAGGATGCCGAACAGGAGCGCCAAGGCGATGACCACGGGAAAGAGCTGCGGGGCCCAGGCCGCGGTCGGGTGCAGGACGAGCGCGGTGCCCACGCCCGCTGCGACCAGGAGCAGCGCCAGGTTGGAGAGGTTCTGCAGCGGGTAGGTGACGGGGCGCTGGGGGATCCACTTGACTTCCTGGAGCTTGCCCGCGGCCATCAGGCTGCCGGTGAAGGTCAGGAAGCCCAGGATGATCTCCAGGATGATCGCCACCATCCGGAACTTGGTGAGGGTGTCCGGGCCCTCGCCCAGGCCCAGATAGTACTCCGCTGTGCCCACCAGCCCCGCCGCCGCCCCGCCGAAGGCGTGGGAGAGCGCCGTCCGCTGCGGCACCGCGGTGAGCGGCACCATCGCGAGCGGCACGCCGACGACGAACCCGGCCGCGATCGCGAGGATGATCCAGCCGTGGTGGATGACCTCGGGCTGGATCCAGGTCACGAGCACGGCGAGCGTCATGGCCGCCACGCCGGCGTACACTCCGCGGCGGGCGGTCGCGGGCGTGTTCATCCAGTGCAGCGCGAAGATGAACAGCGCCGTCGCGACGATGTAGACCGGCTGGACCAGCGTCGTGGTGCTCATGGATGGCCGCCCTCACCGGGCTTCCGCTCGGTCTTGAACATCTTGAGCATGCGGTCGGTGATCAGGAACCCGCTCACGATGTTGGTCATCGAGGCGAAGAGGGCGATGCCGCCCATGAGCCGGATGACCGGCGGGTAATCCGCCCCGGTCACGACGATGGAGCCCACCACGGCGATGGCGGAGATCGCGTTGGTGATGGACATCAGCGGCGTGTGCAGCAGGCGGGAGACCCGGCGGATCACGCCGAGCCCGATGAAGGACGCCAGCACGAACACGAAGAGCTGCGACCAGAAGTCGGACCCCTGCGTCATGACTCGGTTCTCCTGTTCAGGCGCCGGCCGGCTTGAGGGCGTCCAGCGTGCGTGCGTGCCGCACTTCGCCCTCGTGCGTGATCAAGGCGCCGCGCTGGATGTCGTCGTTCAGATCGAGCTGGAAGGCCTTGTCCTTGGTGAACGCCTGCACGAAGGCCGTCAGGTTTCGCGAGAAGAGGAGGCTCGCGTGCAGGGGCATGGTCGCGGGCAGGTTTAGCGGCGCCAGGATCCTCACCCCGTTGACCACGGCGGTCTCGCCCGGGCGGGACAGCTCGCAGTTGCCGCCCCCGTCGGCGGCCAGGTCCACGATGATGGCCCCCGGCTTCATCGCCCGCACCATCTCCGCGGTGATGAGCCGGGGCGCGAAGACGCCCCCGATCAGCGCCGTGGTGATCACGACGTCCGAGACGGCGCACTGCTCCGCCAGGAGCTGGCGCTGGCGGGCGCGGTCCTCTTCCGACAGCTCCTTCGCGTAGCCGCCGCCGGC
>DATDED010000113.1:0-2213 GCA_036523455.1 Gemmatimonadales bacterium | reverse complement strand
CGGGGGAGCCCGGCGTGTTCTTCATCGACCGCGCCAACCAGTACAATCCGGTGCCGCACCTGGGGAGCTACGAGGCGACCAATCCCTGCGGCGAGCAGCCGCTGCTCTCTTACGACGTGTGCAACCTGGGCTCGATCAACGTCGGCCTGTTCGTCAAGCACGGCGAGGTGGACTGGGAGCGGCTGCGCGGCGCGGTGCACCTCTGCACGCATTTCCTCGACAACGTCATCGACGCCAACAAGTACCCGCTCGCCGAGATCGACGACCTCGCCAAGCGCATCCGGCGCATCGGCCTCGGGATCATGGGGTGGGCCGACCTGCTGGTCCGCCTGGGCATCCCCTACAACTCCGAGGAGGGCGTGGCGCTGGGCCGCCGGCTGATGCAGTTCGTGGACGAGGAGTCGAAGGTCGCCTCGGAGAAGCTGGCCGAGACGCGCGGGCCGTTCCCCGAGTGGGAGCGCTCGATCTGGGGGCCCGACCAGACGTGCGCCCGCGACGCGGCCGGGCAGCGCATCCGCCCGATGCGACGCTTGCGCAACTGCAACCTCACCACGGTGGCGCCCACCGGCACCATCTCGATCATCGCCGGGTGCAGCTCGGGGATCGAGCCGCTGTTCGCCGTGGCGTTCATGCGCAACCAGGCCGGCGTGCTGATGCCCGACTTGAACGAGGACTTCGTCGCCAGCGCCAGGCGCGACGGCTGGTACTCCGAGGCGCTGATGCAGCGCATCGCCGAGAGCGGCCACATCCACTTCCCCGAGGTGCCGGAAGCGGTGCAGCGCGTCTACGTGACGGCGCACGACGTCACCCCGGAGTGGCACATCCGCATGCAGGCGGCCTTCCAGGAGTACACCGACTCGGCGATCTCCAAGACCTGCAACTTCCCCAACGCGGCGACCGAAGAGGACGTCGAGCAGATCTACCGCCTGGCCTTCCAGCTGAATTGCAAGGGCGTGACGGTCTACCGCGACGGCGCGCGCGAGATGCAGGTACTGTCCACCGGCACGACCGCGCGCAAGGTGCAGGAGCAGGCGGGCGGGCAGCCGGCGGAAGCGGTCGCCGCGGCCGAGGCCGCCGGCGCCCTCGCGGAAGCGCTGGGCCGCATCGCCGAGCTCGAGGCCGAGCTGTCGCGCACCAGGGACCGGCTGCACGAGGTCGAGAGCGAGAACCTGCAGCGCCGCGCCAAGCGCTCACGCCCCGACCTGCTGCGCGGCACGACTCGCCGGCTGGAAACGCCGCTGGGAACCATCTACGTCACCATCACCGAGGACGACCTCGGGCAGCCGTTCGAGGTGTTCATGTCCCTCGGCAAGGCCGGCGCCCCGGTCATGGCCGATGTTGAGGCGATCGGCCGGCTCATCTCGCTGGCGCTGCGCTCGGGCATTCCGCTGCCGGAGATCCACCGCCAGCTGCGCGGCATCTCCTCCGACCGCGTCGTAGGCCTGGGCCCCAGCAAGGTGCTCTCGGTGCCCGACGCCATCGGCATCGCGATCGAAAAGTGGATGCAGGAGAAGCAGGGGGTGCAGCAGGACCTGCTGGCTGCACCGGGCGGCGCGGTGCAGGGGGCGGCGCGTGAATCGTTCCGGCCCGCCGAGATCGTGCCCGGCGCGGCGGGGCAGGGCACGGCGGCCGCCCGCGTGCGCGACGAGGGGCAGGACTTCATCGGGACCTGTCCGGACTGCGGATCTCAGCTCGTGTTCGCCGAAGGGTGTGTCAAATGTCACGTCTGCGGCTTCAGTGAGTGCGGCTGAGCATGGGACGACCCCGCGATTTGTGACAGTTGTCACGACGCGGCACCCGGCGACCATATAGAGTCTTGGAGATGGCCATACCGATGGAAGCGCGCCCGATCACCCCTACCCGACTCCAGCCCAAGGGCTGGGCCCGGGTCGGTCCGGCCGGCGCCCACACGCTGCGGCGCGGGGCCTGGTATCCCGTCGTCCGCATGTCCTCGAGCAACATCGTCGTGCTGGACGTGAACCGGCACAACGTGCCGGTGGACCGGCGGCTGCTCGAGATCCGCTACCAGGCGCCCGAGCGCTGGACCATCGTGCGCTGCGAGCCGCGGCTGATCGAGCGCATCGGGCGCATCTTCCCGCTCACCTACGCCGTCTGCCCGGCCTGCCGCCACCGCCAGGCGTTCGGCGCCGACGCGAAGCGGCTCACCTGCGACCGGTGTCACAACCTGGCGACGCTGGCGTGGGATGAGCTGA
>DATDED010000112.1:0-2955 GCA_036523455.1 Gemmatimonadales bacterium | reverse complement strand
ATCCGGCTGGGCCGGGCGGACATCACGGCGTTCGCCGACTTCCGCAACCTGTTCAACTTCAAGAACATCATCGGGCTCTTCGCCGAGACCGACGACGTGGTGAACGGCGTGTTCCAGGAAGTGACGCTCAGCCCGCAGTTCTCGAACCTCCGCATCGAAGCCCAGCAGAACGGCCACCTGCTGACCGGTGGGTCGATCGATCTGCGCCCCGATTGCGGCAGCTGGGCCGGATCGACCGCGGGTCCGGTGAACTGCGTCGTACTGCGCCAGGTGGAATCCCGCTTTGGCAACGGGGACGGCGTGTACACGCTGGACGAGCAGACGGCTGCGTTGAATGCGTGGTACACACGGTTCAACGGCCCGCAGACCCTGTACGACCAGCCGCGGCACATCCGCCTCGGCTTCGAGCTGAACTTCTGAGCACGGCGGACGGGGGCGGCGCCCGGTGACGGGCGCCGCTCTCACCGCCTGGATCGGTTGCGCCTAGGCTGCGGATCGGCGAACCTGCAACCCCGCGCCTGAAAGGCAAGCGAGCCCTACTGCGGCAGCTTCGTTTCCCTCGCCCAGGTCGGGAACGGCGGCCGCTTGTAGACCCTGGGCGGGTTCTTGGCGAGCGAGTCCATCACGATGGCCACCGCCCGCTCGAGCTGCGGGTCGTGCCCCGCGCGCCACGCCGCCGGGTCGAAATCGACCTCGACGTCGGGCGCCACCCCCTTATTCTCGACCGCGTAGTCGCCCTCGGAGGCCCACAGCGCGATGCGCGGCGCGGTGACGTTCCCTCCATCCATGAGCGTGGGATATCCGCCGATCCCAACGAGCCCGCCCCAGGTCCGGGTGCCCACCAGGGGCCCGACCTTGAACCGCCGAAACAGCCACGGCAGCTCGTCGCCCCCCGACCCCGAGTACTCATTGATCAGCATCGCCTTGGGGCCGTAGATCGCGCCGGCGGGGATCGGCACATCCTCGCCCCAGCGTGAGGTCACGAGATTGAACGGCTCCATGCGGCGGAGATACTCGACCATGTAGTCGGCGATGTTGCCGCCGCCGTTGAACCGCTCGTCCACCACCGCGCCCTGCTTGTCCTGCTGGGCGAAGAAATAGCGGTTGAACCGGGTGTAGCCCTCGTTGGCCGTGTTGGGCACGTAGATGTAGGCGAGCTTGCCGCCCGAGAGCCGCTCCACGGTCTTGCGGTTGGCATCGATCCAGGCGAGGTGCCGCAGCATGAGGTCACTGGCCACCGGCACGACCGTCACGTCGCGGGCGCCGGACCCGTTGGCGTTCGGGCCCACCCGGAGCACGGTCTGCCTTCCGGCCATGCCTTCGAAGGCGTGGTCCACATTCTCGGTCGCGCGCAAATCGCGCCCGTTGACCGCCAGGAGGTACTCGCCGGCGCGCACGTTCACGCCGGGTTGCGTGAGCGGCGCCTGGAGATCGGGATTCCAGTTCTCTCCGGCGTACACCTTGGCGAAGCGCCAGCGGCCCTGATCGATCGAGTAGTCGGCGCCGAGGAGTCCGTTGGCCGGAGCCTGTCCGCCTCCACCGGGGCCGTCGGAGAACACGAACAGATGCCCGACGGTGAGGTTGCCGAAGGCTTCCCGCAGCAGGTAGTTCAAGTCGGTCCGGTCTCCCAGGCCGTCCAGATAGCGCGTGTAGAACCGCTCCGTGGCGGCGAGATCGAGCCCGTGGTAGTTCGGGTCGTAGAAAAACGCCCGCTGCAGCCGGAACGCTTCGTGATACATGTCCTGCCACTCGGCGCGCGGGTCCGTGGCGACCTGGATGCCGCCCGTCGCGAGCGCTCCCTCCCCGGGCTTCACGGGTGATCCCAGCGCGGCGATGGCCCAGGTGGTCTTCTGCCGGTACAGGAGCTTCTCCCCGTCCCGCGACACGTCGAACTGGCCGACCCCGGCCAACACCTGATCGGTCTTGCGTTCACCCAAGTCGAACTTGTACACCGTGACACCGCCGCCGTCGTCGCTCTGCTGATCGACGGGGACGAGCGGCGCCTCGGCCAGGATCACGATGCCCGTCTTGCCGGGAAGCAGGGCGACGTAGTTGCGCGGCGGCGGGGGCAGGGCCACCGTACGCTGATCGATCGCGTCGAAATCGATCGTGACGGGAGTGGGGGCGGCGGCCGCCTTGCCGGCCGGTGCCTTGGAGGTGTCCTTCGCGGCGGTGTCCGACTTGGCTTTCTCATCGTCGCTCTCGGGCGCCAGGGGCGAGGGCAGGTCCTTGCGCAGCACGATGGCGTAGAGGCTGCGGGTGATCGGGTGATCGTAGGTCATCATGCTGAAGTCGGAGGCCGGCCCGGCGTCGGTGCTGGCGAGGAAATAGAGGTACTTGCCGCTCGCATCGAAGCCCGGGGACCGCGCGTCGCTCATCCCGTCGGTCACCCGCGTCGCGGTGGCCTTCGCGACGTCGTACACGAACACGGCGCCGAGTCGGTTGGCGATCCCGCGCGGGTAGGCGAGCCACTTGGAATCGGGAGACCAGGAAAGCGGCACGGCGTTCTGGTCGCCGAACGGATCGGTATCGACCTTGGTGGTCCTTCCGGTCGCGACGTCGACATACCAGATCTCACCGCGCGAGTTGCTGTAGCCGATGAGCTTGCCGTCAGGCGACCACACCGGATCGTAGTAATACGTGTCGTCGCTCGGACCCAGCGTGAGGGATTTCGGCTCCCCCATTCCGTTTTGCCCCCGCAGCTCCAGGTGATAGGCGCCGCCGCGGTCGGAGAAGTAGGCGAGCGTCTGGCCGTCGGGCGACCAGGCCGGCCACCGCTCGGTGGCCCCGGGGGTGTTGGTGATGTCCCGCGCATCGCCTTTCTTGGCCGGGACGGTGATGATCTCGCCGCGGGCCTCGAACGCGGCCCGCGTGCCGGTCGGCGAAATGGCGGCATGACTGAGCCGCTCACCCACACCGACGAATCGCGGCAGTGTGGCGGACAGCTCCCCGCCG
>DATDED010000111.1:0-10126 GCA_036523455.1 Gemmatimonadales bacterium | reverse complement strand
GATCGACGACGCCGGCCGTGGCCGAGACGACCTTGGTCTCCGCCACGGTCGAGCTGAGAGAACCTGTGACCACGCCGCTCCCGTTCGTCGTTCCGCCGCCCGTGAGGGTGTTGCCGCTTCCCGTGGCGTGGAGTCCGACCGACGTGCCGCTCACCGGGTTGCCGTACGCGTCCCGCACCGTGACGGTGATCGTGGAGCTGCCGCTGCCCTGGACAATCGCTGTCGGCGAGGTGGTCACCGTGGACCGCGCCGCGTCGGCGGGGCCTGGGTTCACCGTCACCACCGGTTGCTGAGCGAGCGTAATGTCGCCCGCCACGGCTGTGACGGTGTGGGTTCCGGCTCCGGTGGAGCTGAACGAGCCGGTGGCCACTCCGCTGCTATTCGTCGAGGTCGCCGGCTGGGTGATGGTGTTGCCGCTGCCGGTACCCGAGAGGGTGACTGTGATGCCGCTCATCGGGTTGCCGCTGCCGTCCTTCGCAACGATGGTGATGGTTGACCCGCTGCCGCCCGCCGTAATGGACGTGGGCGAAGCAGCGACGGTGGACTGGGAGGCGGACACCGCTGGCTCGTTGCTGCCGGCCACCAGCTCGATCGCCAGAAGCCCGGCGGCCACCGCTCTGCTCAGGGTGGCCGAAACCGTGTTGAGATTGACGCCCCGTTCGGACTCGAGCAGCGTGGTCTCACCGGAGGTCGGCTCGGCGATCTCGGTGAAGCCGCTGCCAGGGGTCACCGCGGGCGGCGCGACTTTCGCACCCACGACGCCCAGGGCGATGTTGTTGGCCCTCGCGAACGGAGCGAGGCCCTTGGAAAGCGACGTGGTCGCGTCGCCGGCCATAGAGCCGATCTGGCCGAGGGCTCCCGAGCCGTTGGTGCCGCTCTGATCGACCCCGGTCCACTGCGACACGCTCCATTCGGCGTTGGAGATGCTGCCCGAGAAGGTGATCGTGATCGGCCCGCTGCCGGGGCTCGCGCTCATCCCCCGGAACACGCTGATGCGCGAGTCTGGCGTCGCGATCGTGCCATAATCGAGCGTCGCCACCTGGGTCCAGCTCGCCATCCCTCCGCCCGACAGCGTCGGGGTCAGGGGACCGGTGCTGCGCCGCATCCGCACCGCGACGGTGACGAGCGCGTTCGCTGCCGGGGCGATGGACGCCGTGGTGTACACGCTCTGATTGGCGCCATTGCCGGCCGCCGTCAACAACGTCTGCGTGATCGTGCCGTTGCCGCCTCCGCCACCTCCGCCTCCGGACGAATTCACGGTCACCGACGCAGTCTGCGTGATGGCCGTTCCGTTGACGGTGGCCAAAATGCTCTTCACCTCCGCCACGGACGACGTGAAGGTGCTTGTGAAGACGCCGTTGCCGTCGCTCGTGCCGGAAGCCGGCGTGAGCGTATTGCCGTTTCCCGTCGCCGCGATGGTTACACTGGCGCCACTGACCGGGGTCCCGTTGCCGTCCTTCGCGGTGACGGTAATCGTCGCGGAGCCGCTGCTCGCGGTGAACGACGCCGGCGCGGCCTGGACCGTGGAGGTCGTAGCGGAGACGCCGCCACTGCCACCGCCGCCGGAGAAGTGGCACGCGGCGGATCCGGAATCGGTGAACGTCTTGCCCGCGATCGGCACGAATTTCCAGGCGTAGCTGTCGTCGTACAGGTACAGCTTCAACACGCCGCGCGTGTCGCCGTTGCGCACCTCGCTCAGGGGGAAGACGTTGGTCGGGCTGCCGCCGCCATCGCCCCCGGTGCCGACGATGAACTCCCGGAGGCCGAGTGCAGGGTCCGCCGTGCCGTCCGGCTTCATCGGCGCGATCCGCTCGTAGATGTGCCGATGCCCGTTCATGATGAGATCGGCGTGAGCGGCGTACAGCGCGTTGACCAAGGGACGGACGCCCGATAAGGTGGCCCCGCCGGTCCCGCTGCCGCTGGCGGAGGAGTAGAGCGGGTGGTGGTAGTAGGCGAACGTGCACTGATTCGGGTGGGCGGCGAGATCGGCCTTGAGCCACGTATCCTGGGCCGATCCAGCGCTCGTGGAGATGTTGCTGTTCAGCACGACGATGTGCCAGGCGCCGAGGGAGTAGCTGTAGTAGCCTCTGCCGGGCTCACCCGCGGCGGTGCCGAAGTACGCGAAGTACCCGGCGGCGCCCGAGGTGTTGTAGTCGTGATTCCCGGCCGCCGGCTTGGTGCGCCCCTTGTGGCGGCCCCAGGTCGGGTCGTAACAGTTGGCGAACTCCGAGGTGGTACCGTTGGGCATGACGTTGTCGCCCGCCGTGAACACCGTCCCGGGGATGACGTCGAGCAACTGCGCCGTCGCTTCGTCGCTGTTGTTGCCGCAGGTCGAGATGTCGCCTGCCCCGACGAGGACCTGTGGTGGGTTCGCCGTCACGAGGCCGGTCGGGCTGGTGTACCGGTTCCCGTCGGGCGGTTGCGTCAGCGTGCGTTCATCGCTGCAGGAAGCGAGCGGCAGGATGGCCAGGGTGGCGAGCACCGGTACTAACTTCCGTGATACCGGACCCATGGGAGACTCCGAGGGGTTGTGTCATGGTAGCAGACCGCGTCGCAAGACGCGTTGAAGACAAGCGGAACTGTTGGTGAACGGGATGTGAGACCGACGGGGGCGGATCGGGCCTGGTGGCCTGACTGGTCTTCAAAACCAGCTGGGGTTCGCAAGGGCCTCGGTAGGTTCGATTCCTACACGCTCCCGCCATCCCTATTGCCCGCCGGGTGCTCCCAGTGTGCGCTCCATCACGGGGCGCGACCCGGATTCCCGGCATATTGGCGCCCCCCCCGCGCGGCGGCCGGTGCCCGCCCCGTGGGTTTACCACTCGCCCTGGGACCCCCATTATTCGCCCGGACATGACGAACGAACGCCTGTATGCCCGTCTTCGCGAGGATGTCAACATCCGGCTGCGACGGGGTGCCTGGTATCGCGTGCTCAAAGTCGAAGGATTGAAGGCCATCCTGCAGGTCGGCGACCGCCACGTATTGGTAGCCGCGGCGCTGCTCGAGATCGTGAAACGCCCCCCGCCGCGCTGGACGGTCGTCACCCAGACTCCGAGTACCGCAAGGAAGGCACCGCGCGCACTCGCCGAGCGCTACGGGGTGTGTCCGAGTTGCGGCGAACGTGCGCCGCTCGGGCATCGCGTGCGGCGGCTGCGCTGTGGCTCCTGCAAGTTCGAATTCGAGGTCGCCTGGGACGAGGGCTACCTCGTCTGACGCCGGCGTCGGCTGAGAGCGGCGCGTCGGTCGCGGACCGGCCCGCGCTGGCTCACGCCTACGTCATCCTCAATCCCGCAGCCGGTCGGGGCGCGGCACGCCGCGCCGGGGACGCGGTCGCCCGGGCATTTCGCCACCAGGGGTGGACGATCGACATGGTGGAAACGGCGCAACCGGGCGACGGTACCGCCCTCGCCAGCGCCGCGGCGCGGGCCGGTGCCCGTTGTGTGGTCGCCGTGGGGGGCGACGGCGCGGTCCACGAAGTGGCCAACGGCCTGCTCGCCGTCCGCTCCCAGGCCGTGCTCGGCGTCGTGCCGATCGGTTCCGGCAATGACTTCGCGAAGCTCGTGGGGGTCTACCGGCACGACGTCACCCGCGCCGTCGCCCGCCTCACGACAGCCACGGTGCGCCGCTTCGACGCCGGCCGCGCGCTGGATGAGTACTTCGTCAACACCCTCGGCTTCGGCTTCGGGGCGGCGGTGGTGAAGACCCGCAACGGCATGCCCGGCCTCAACGGATTCCTCTCCTACCTCATCCCGATCTTCCGGACGTTCGCGGGCTTCCATCCACCGCTGTTCGAAGTCCGCTCCGCCGGGTACGAGGAGCGGGGCAGGATGATGATGGTGGAGGTCTGTAACGGGACGACTGCGGGCGGGAATTACCGCTTCGCGCCCGATGCCGACCCGGCCGATGGCTTCCTGGACGTCTGCCTGATCCGGCGCGTCGGACTGGTTAGGTTTCTTGCGAGCCTGCCCCGCGTGATGCGCGGCACGCACGGGAACTTGAAGGACATCGTCGCCCTGTTCCGCAGCGCGTCGCTCACGATCCGCGCTCCGGAAGCTCCGCTGGTGCTCCATCTCGACGGGGAGCTGCGAGAACCGGGAGTACACGAGTGCACGGTGACCGTGGAGCCGAAATGTTTGAACGTGCTGGTGGCGAGGTGAAGCGGCGGACGGGCGGTGTGGCGGTCAGGCGGTCGGTGCTGAGCCGGGCCGGAGTGCTCTCGTTCGTCCTCCTCGCGCTGTCCGCCTGTCCGCCCGACCGCCTGTCCGCCCAGACGCCGACCGAATCCCTCCCGCCAGCCCCGACCGTCCGCGACACGAGCCACCAGGTCGGTCCCGTCGGGGCGCTGTGGCGTTCCCTCGTCCTTCCCGGATGGGGGCAGGCGGCCACGGGGCGCAAGGTCACCGGGGCGTTGTTCACCGTCTGGGAAGGGACGACGATGTTCATGACGCTCAAGGCGAACCAGGAGGCGAACTACCTCAGGGCGTCCGGCTCGCCCAACTTGCACTCCAAGCATCAGGAGGTGCAGGACTGGCTCGTCCTGTGGGGATTCAACCACCTGTTTTCCGGCGCCGAAGCCTTCGTCGCGGCGCACCTGCGCGATTTTCCCAAGGACCTGAAGATCCGGGCAGTCCCCGGCGGCGTCGGGCTGCGGTTCGCCCTGCCGTAGGACATGAACGCGGCTCCACTGGGGGTCTTCGATTCCGGCATCGGCGGGCTCACCGTCGCGCACGCGCTGTTCGAGTGCCTGCCGCACGAATCCGTCATCTACTTCGGCGACACTGCGCGCGTCCCCTACGGTCCCAAGTCGCCGGAGACCGTGCGGCGCTACAGCGGGGAGATCCTCGACCTCCTGGTGCGACGCGGCGTGAAGATGGTGGTCGTGGCCTGCAACACGAGCACCGCGCACGCCCTCGACTTCTTGCGCGCCCGCTCGACGGTGCCGGTGCAGGGGGTGATCGAGCCGGGGGCGCGCGCCGCGGCGGCCGCCACGCGTGCCGGGCGCATCGGCGTGATCGGCACCGCCGGCACGATCGCGAGCGGCGCGTACGAGCGCGCCATCAAGGCCGTTCGTCCGGAGGTGGAGGTCGTGTCCCGGGCGTGCCCGCTCTTCGTGCCGCTTGTCGAGGAGGGATGGTTCGACCACCCGGCGACTGAGCTGGTCGCGCGCGAATACCTGCAGCCTCTCAAGGAGCAGGGCGTGGACGTCCTCGTGCTGGGCTGCACCCACTATCCGCTGCTCAAGCCGCTGCTGTCGCGGGTGATGGGTCCGGACGTGACGCTGATCGACAGCGCCGCGGAAACGGCCCGGACCGTCCGGCACGAGCTCGAAGGGCGCGAGCTCCTGGCGCCTGCCGGCTCCCCGCCGGCGCACCGCTTCGTCGTCTCCGACGATGTGGCGCTCTTCCGTCGCGTCGGCGCCCGGTTCCTCGGGGAGAAGTTGCAGGATGTGGAGCTGGCGCCGCTCTAGACCGCGAAACTCTTCAGCTCAACGGTCTCGCGCGTCACCACGGCGTACCGCCCACCATCCAAAAACGCGCCCGGATTGAGATAGGCGCGTCCGTCCGGAAGCCGCTCGAGGTGCGCGCGGTGCGTATGAGCCATGACCACGAGCGACAGCTCCGGGCGGCGCTCGAGCAGCGCCTTCGCATAGGAGGCCTGCGCGGCCTCGGCACGGTCGAGCACGGCCCTGTCCTTCGTCGCGTCGGCCAGCGTGCCGGAGAGCTTGTCGGCGATCCAGAAGCCGATCGTGGGATGGAGGCAGCGGAACACCGCGATGGTGAGCGGCTGGCGCAGCAGCCAGTGCGTGAGCGTTCCGCCCCAATGCTGCTCGGTGAGGCCGTCGCCGTGGACCGCGAGCGCGCGCCGTCCGGCGAGGTCCATCTCCGCCGCGCCGGCGTGGTAGGCGATCCCCAGGTCCTGCCGGAGAAAATCTCCACCCCAGCGATCGTGATTCCCACCCAGGAAGGTCACCGGGATCCCGCGGCGGACGAGATCGCCGAGCCTCATCGCCGTCACCACATGGCGGCGCGGAACCACCCGGCCGTACTCGAACCAGAAGTCGAAGAGGTCCCCGGCCACCAGCAGCTCGTCGCCGGGCTGGGGCACCGTCTCCAGGAAGGCGTGGAATGCGGCTTCGACATTCGCGGGAACCTGGCCCAGGTGGGCGTCGGCCAGCACGAAGCAGCGCGCGGCGGGGGGAGACACGGCCCCAAGCTAGGAACCGCGGTCCGGGGTCGCAAGCCAGTGTCCCATTTGACTTTTGCTCATGGGCCGCGCATTCTCCGGCACGATGACCGTGATGCGCGGTGAGACCAGAATCCGGCGCCCGCACTCCAGGGCGACTGGTGTGTCGGGAGGCGGTGAGCCCACCGGCCAGCCGCCGCCCTCCGGGCAGGAGCGCAACCCGGGAACACCCCTCGACCTGGATCTGATCCGCGCCATCCGCGTGAACCGGAGTGCCGTCGAGCGCCGTGCCGCGACGCTGCCGCGCCGCCGCACCGTGAAGAAGGAATGGCAGGCCGCCTGGCTGCTCCGCGCCATCACCTGCATGGACCTCACCACCCTGCAGGGCGAC
This sequence comes from Gemmatimonadales bacterium, assembly GCA_036523455.1. Lineage (GTDB taxonomy): Bacteria > Gemmatimonadota > Gemmatimonadetes > Gemmatimonadales > GWC2-71-9 > DASTHG01. The sequence goes on along the minus strand of DATDED010000111.1, from coordinate 3,555 downwards.
GACACGCCCGGCAACGTCCTGCGGCTGTGCGCCAAGGCGCGTGCGCCGCTGCGGCGCGATCTGGTCGACGCCCTGGGAGTCGCGGACCTGGGGATCACGGTCGGCGCGGTGTGCGTGTACCACGCGCTGGTGCCCACGGCGGTGACCGCGCTCGAGGGGTCCGGCATCCCGGTCGCCGCGGTGTCCACCGGATTCCCCGCCGGGTTGAACCCGTTCCCGCAGCGGTTGGAGGAGATCCGGGCGTCGGTCGAGGCGGGCGCGGACGAGATCGACGTCGTGATCACGCGCGCCCATGTGCTGACGGGGGACTGGCCAGCGCTGTACGAAGAAGTCCGGGCGTTCCGGGACGCCTGTGGAGCGGCGCACCTCAAGGTGATCCTGGCCACCGGTGAGCTCGCCACGCTCACGAACGTGGCGCGTGCCAGTCTCGCGGCCATGATGGGCGGCGCCGATTTCATCAAGACGTCGACCGGCAAGGAGCCCGTCAACGCGACGCTCCCGGTGGGGATCGTGATGACCCGCATGATCCGTGAGTACGCCGAGCGGACCGGCCACGCCGTCGGTTTCAAGCCAGCAGGCGGCATCCGGGCGGCGAAGTCGGCGCTCGAGTGGCTGATCCTCATGAAGGAAGAGCTGGGCGATGCCTGGCTCTCGGCGGCGCGGTTCCGGCTGGGGGCCAGCGCGCTGCTCACCGACATCGAGCGGCAGCTCGAGCACTTCGTCACGGGACGCTACAGCGCCGCGCACCGGCAACCGATGGTCTGATGACGACGAGCGTCGCACGCATCTTCGAGACGATGGAGTGGGGGCCGGCCCCGGAGGCGAGCGGCCCGGCGCTCGACTGGCTGAAGTCGCACGGCGGCGAGCTCGGGCACTTCATCGGCGGTCGCTGGGTCCCGCCCGCGGCCGGCGAGACGCTCGAGGTGATCAACCCGGCCACGCGCGCGGTCTTGGGCCGGGTTGCGCAGGGGAGCAAGGCCGACGTCGATGCCGCCGTCGCCGCCGCGGGGCAGGCCTTCCCGGCATGGGCCGCCCTGTCCGGCCATGCCCGAGCCCGCTACCTCTACGCGCTCGCCCGTGAGGTCCAGAAGAACTCGCGGCTGCTCGCGGTGCTGGAGAGCCTGGACAACGGGAAACCGATCCGCGAGACGCGCGATCTCGACATCCCGCTCGTGGCCCGACATTTCTATCACCATGCGGGGTGGGCGCAGCTCGCGGCGACCGAGTTCGCGGGCTACGGCCCCATCGGCGTGGTCGGGCAAATCATTCCGTGGAACTTCCCTCTGCTGATGCTGGCCTGGAAGGTCGCGCCGGCGCTCGCGGCGGGGAACACCGTCGTGCTGAAGCCGGCCGAGTTCACGCCGCTCTCGGCGCTCTGCTTCGCCGAGCTGGCGCAGCGCGTCGGCCTGCCGCCGGGCGTGTTCAACGTGGTGACCGGCGACGGACGCGCGGGCGCGCTGCTGGTGGAGCATCCGGACGTGCGCAAGATCGCCTTCACCGGCTCGACCGAAGTGGGGCGGATCATCCGCAAGAAGACCGCCGGCAGCGGGAAGAAGCTCACGCTCGAGCTCGGCGGCAAGAGCCCGTTCATCGTGTTCGAAGACGCCGATCTGGACAGTGTGGTGGAAGGCGTGGTGGACGCGATCTGGTTCAACCAGGGCCAGGTCTGCTGCGCGGGCTCCCGGCTGCTGGTGCAGGAGGGGGTCGCCGGCCGGCTCGTCGCCAAACTGCGCGCGCGGATGGAAAAACTGCGTGTGGGATCGCCGCTCGACAAAGCGGTGGACATGGGCGCCATCGTGGCACCCGTGCAGCTCGACCGCATTCGCGCGCTGGTCGACCAGGGCCGGGCCGAGGGAGCGGAGATGTGGCAGCCCTCGTGGGCCTGTCCGACCGAGGGGTACTTCTATCCGCCGACGTTGTTCACCGACGTGTCGCCGGCGGCCACCATCGCGCAGGTCGAGATCTTCGGCCCGGTGCTCGTCTCCATGACCTTCCGGACGCCGGCCGAGGCGGTCGCCCTCGCCAACAACACGCCCTACGGGCTGGCGGCGAGTGTCTGGACGGAGAACATCAACCTCGCGCTCGACGTGGCGCCGAAGATCAAGGCGGGCGTCGTGTGGATCAACTCGACGAACCTGTTCGACGCGGCGGCGGGGTTCGGCGGATACCGGGAGTCGGGCTTCGGACGAGAGGGCGGGCGGGAGGGAATGTGGGAGTACCTCAAGCCTGAATGGGAAGGGGGAAGAGGGAAGGGGGAAGGGTCAGAAAGCGTTCCCCTTGCCGTTGCGGCCAAGGAGACGACCCTTCCCTCTTCCCCCTCCCCTCTTCCCCCGATCGATCGGACCCCAAAGTTATTTATCGGCGGGAAGCAGGTCCGCCCCGACCAGGGCTACAGCCGTCCGGTGCGTGGCAGGGACGGCCGAGTGCTGGGAGAAGTGGGGGAGGGGAATCGCAAGGACGTGCGCGATGCGGTGGAGGCCGCCCACGCTGCCGAGGGCTGGGGGCGCGGCGCCGGGCATCTGCGCGCCCAGATCCTCTATTACATCGCGGAAAACCTCTCGGCCCGGTCCGACGAGTTCGCCGCGCGGATCGCGGCGCAGACCGGTGCGACGGCCGAGCAGGGCAGGGCCGAGGTGGACGCGGCCATCGCGCGGCTGTTCTCCTACGCGGCCTGGGCGGACAAGTACGATGGGGCCGTGCACCACGTGCCGATCCGCGGCGTGACGCTGGCGATGCACGAGCCGATCGGCGTGATCGGCATCGCGGCGCCGGACACGCATCCGCTGCTCGGCTTCGTGTCGCTCGTGGCGCCGGCGGTCGCGGTGGGCAACACCGTGGTCGCGCTGCCGTCGACGCCGTACCCGCTCTCGGCGACCGACTTCTACGCCGTGCTCGAAACTTCGGACCTGCCCGACGGCGTCGTCAACATCGTGACCGGCGACAAGGACGCGCTGGTGCGGGTGCTGGCGGAGCACCTGGACGTGGACGCGGTCTGGTACTGCGGCGGCGTGGATGGCGCCCGGATGGTGGAGGAGGCGTCGGCCGGCAACATGAAGCGTACCTGGGTGCCGGGCGGCCGCGACTGGCTCGACCCGCGGCGGGCTGAAGGTCGCGAGTTTCTCCGCCACGCGACGCAGGTGAAGAACATCTGGATCCCCTACGGCGAGTGACCGTCTGGACCACGCCGAGCTGATCAGCGCCATCGAGCATCGCGTCAACTACTCCGAAACCGACCAGATGGGGTTCGTCTACCACGCCAACTATCTCGTCTGGCTGGACATGGCCCGTACGGAACACCTGCGGCGCACGGGGGTGACCTACAAGGAAATGGAACAAGAGGGCGTCTTCCTGGCGGTGACCGAAGCCCACATTCGGTACCGCCAGCCCGCCCGCTACGACGACCTCGTGCGCATTCGTTGCTGGGTGCGGGACCTCGCTTCGCGCCGGGCCATCTTCGGATACGCGGTCGAGCGCGCCGAAACGGGCGAGCTCCTGGCCACGGCGGAAACCGCCTTGATTGCTCTCGATCGCCGGCACGGCTTGACCCGCATTCCG
>DATDED010000110.1:0-6337 GCA_036523455.1 Gemmatimonadales bacterium | reverse complement strand
AGATACTGTCGCCCCGCGCGTCGGGCGCGCCGACGCCCAGGTGATCCCAGTGGGCGCCGTAGAGGATCGTCTCGTCCGCGTGGGTGCGGCCGGGGAGGCGGCCGAGGACGTTGCGCGAGCGGATGGTGGCGCGCCGCACCGCGAAGCTCGCCGAAAAGGTCGCGTCGCCGAGCGGCACCGGGCGGAAGTCGCGCGTCTGCGCGCGGCGCTTGAGCGCCTCGAAGTCCTGGCCGGCGGCTCGGAGCAGCTCGACGGCCACGTCGCGTTGAATCCACCCCTCGAGCAGCGGGTGCACCTCGGCCGGGTTGGGGCGCACGATGTCGAACATCGTGTTGGTGTTCGAGTTCTTCACCGTCGCCCAGCCGTAGGAGGCAGGCGCGGTCTCGTGCACGACGAGCAGCCCCGCCATCCCCTGGCGTGCCGCCTCCTCGTACTTGTACGTCCAGCGGCCGTAGTAGGTCATCGCCTTGCCGCCGAAGTCACCCTGCCCGGACTCGAAGTCGGGGTCGTTGATCAGGACGATGCCCACCTTGCCGTGCAGGTCCATCCCCTTGAAGTCGTCCCAGTTCCGCTCCGGCGCCTTCACGCCGTAGCCGAGGAAGACCAGCGGGGCGCTGTCGATGGCGACGCGGTCCACGTTGCGCATGCTGGCGCGCACCGCGATCTGCTCGCCCTGCGTGAGGGGCTGTTGCCTGCCGCCGACGGTGAAGCGCAGCTCCGGCGGGCCGACGATTGTGTACTGGTTGAGGGGAACATCCTGGTACCAGCTGCCGCCCGGACCGCCCGGCTGCAGTCCGGCGGCGCGGAACTGCTCGGCGATATAGGCAACGGCCTTCTCCTCGCCGGCCGTCGCCGGCCCGCGTCCCAGGAACTCGTTCGAGGCGAGCACGCGGATATGCTGCCCCAGGCGCGCGGGATCGATCGTCGGCCCAGCGCCGGCACGTCCAGCCTGCTGAGCCGCAGGGGTGCGGGCAGCGAGGGCCAGAATGGACAGGGTAAGTCCCAGGAATCTCATGGCAGCTCCTTCTGTGTTTACCTGGACGGCGGCACCCACACCGTAACCTCCACCTGGCCACGGGTCAACGGAACGACCTGCCGGGCCGAATTCGACTACGTTGAGTGGCATGATACGACGCCCATTCGCGCTGACCGGCTGGCTCGTGGTCTCGGGGCTCTTGGCTCTGGGTTCGTGCCGTTCCAACGGCGGCGCACGGCCCGCCACCACGGCGCCGGCCTGGTTGCTCGAGCGCGCCCAGCAGGAAGCTGAGCTGGCCGCCCGGTCGTCGACGGTTCACGACTTCCGGTTCGCCGATCGGCTCGAGGCGAGCGGGGTCACGTTCGAGAACCGGATCGTCGACGACGCGGGCAAGTTCTACAAGAAGGTCCACTACGATCATGGGACGGGATTGTGCGCCGCCGACGTCGATGGCGACAGTCTGCCCGACCTCTACTTCGCCACCCAACTCGGCAGCAACGAGCTGTGGAAGAACCTGGGCGGCGGACGGTTGGCGAACATCACCGACGCAGCGGGTCTCCGGATGCCGGACGCCATTGCGGTGGCGTGCGCGTTCGCCGACATGAATAACGACGGGCTGCCCGATCTCTTTGTTACGACCGTGCGTCACGGCAACCGGCTCTTTCAGAATATCGGCGGCGGAAAGTTTCACGACATCACCGCGCAGGCGGGGGTGGGGTACGTCGGCCATTCGTCGGGCGCGGTGTTCTTCGACTATGACGGCGATGGCCTGCTCGATCTCTTCGTGACCAACGTGGGCGTCTACACTGGAGACGCGATTGAGCCCGGCGGCTATTACGTGGGACTGCCCGACGCGTTCCACGGCCACACGCACCCGGAGCGTGCCGAAGCCAGTATTCTGTACCATAACCTGGGCCGGAACCGGTTCAAGGACGTCACGCGCGAAGTCGGGCTCCGGGACCTGAGTTGGAGCGGCGACGCCACCGTGATCGACGTGAACGACGACGGCTTTCCGGACCTGTACATCCTGAACATGCAGGGCGAGAATCACCTCTGGCTGAACGAAGGCGGGAACCACTTTCGCGACGCCACACGGGAGTATTTCTCCAAGACCCCCTGGGGCGCGATGGGGGTGAAGGTGCTCGACTTCGACGGAGACGGTCGGCTCGACCTCTTCATCACCGACATGCACTCGGATATGTGGGTCGCCATTCCCCCGGGCGACTGGGCGGCGGAGCGCCGGAAGGCCGACTCCACCCCGGCGCCCGCCGATTTCTTCCCGACGGGGAAGGGCCGCTTCATCTTCGGGAACGCGCTGTTTGCGAACCGGGGCGGCGGCCGGTTCGCGGAGGTCTCCGACTCAGTCGGCGTCGAGACGTACTGGCCCTGGGGACCGAGCGTGGACGATCTCAACGCCGACGGCTGGGACGACATCTTCATCGCCGCGGGCATGAACTTCCCCCACCGCTACGGGACCAACTCGGTACTGCTGAACGAGGGTGGCCGGCGCTTCCTCCCCAGCGAATTTCTGCTCGGCGTCGAGCCGCGCCGAACGACGCAGCAGGTCTGGTTCACCCTCGATTGCGGGGGAGCGGATCGGCGGCAGTTCTTCTGCGCGGCCTGCCGCGAGCGAGGCGCTGCGGAGTTCGGGTGCCGCTACGACGCCACTGGCCGCCTGACGATGATGGCCGCGACGGGCACTCGCAGCGCGATCCTGCTCGACCTCGATCGGGACGGCGATCTCGACATCGTCACGAACGAGTTCAACGCCCGGCCGCAAGTGCTCATCAGCGACCTCGCGCAGCGACACCACATCCACTCCCTCAACGTCCGGCTGCACGGGACGCGCTCGAACCGCGAGGGACTGGGCGCGCAGGTCACTCTCGTCCTACCCGACGGGAGACGGATCCTCAAGGTGCTCGACGGGAAGTCGGGCTACCTGTCTGAGAGCGACCTGCCCCTCTACTTCGGCCTGGGGGACGCGGACCACGCCGCTTCGCTCGAGGTACGCTGGCCCTCCGGTCGGCGTCGGACGATCGCCAGCCCCATCCAAGCTGGTGGGACGATCGACGTCCTCGAGCCGTAAGGCGCCCGGGCCAGCTCGTGGCGCCGCGTTGACCGGGGTCGGGCCTAGCCGCTACAAGGGGCTCTGAACTGTGATCTCTGCCTGACCCGGTGCCAGCGGAACCACCTGCTCGCGCCCGCCGGGCCACCGGACCCACAACGCCGTTGGTTCACCGGTACGTCCCAGGACCTGCACCGCGCCGTTCTGCGACCAGTACCCCGATCCGGCCTGGATCTCCCGTACCGGGCCTTCCTTCTCTCCGTAGCGCAGCCGCATCCGGGCGCCAATGGCGGTCGGGTTCGCGGGTGGCCCGCTCAGCCGGACACGCAAGCCGGGTACGGCGCCGGTGTTGTGGAACAGCCGGGTCGCGGCGCCATTCTGGCTGACGGCAAGGTCGAGCCGCCCGTCGCCGTCGAAATCCGCGTACGCGGCGCCCCGCTGCTCGCCGTACACCTCCAGCCCGGAGCGTTGCCCCGCCACGGGCTCGAGCGCTCCCGCCCCATTCCCGAGGAGCAGCAAGCTCCGGCCCGCGTCGTAGCGCGGCACGGCGATCTCGGTGGGGAAGAAGTTCTGGCTCAGAAACAGGTCCTCGTCTCCGTCACCGTCGAAATCGGCGATGCCGGCGTAGAAGGCCGGCGCGCGCTGCGCCTCGGGAGGCAGCGGCCGCGCCTCGAACCGGTCGCCCCGGTTGAGGAACAGCATATGGTCCATGGTCGTGACACCGAGGCGAACCGCGCTCGCGGCGGACGGGCCGAGGACCTGGTTTATGTCGGCGTCGGCGAACGCCCCGAAGGTCCGGAGCCGCTGTGTGGCGCTCGGGATCGCCAGTCCGAGCCGCGCGTACGTCGTGAGCGGAGCCACGCCACCGATCCGAGGGTCCTGTTGCGCGAGCAAGACGCCGGGACGGCCGCCGTCGACGAAGTAGCCGGAGTAAAGGAACAGCGGATCGGCCGGGCTGGCGTGGTATTCGATGTTCCGGCCCCAGCTGGTGGCCACGATGTCGAGCCGGCCGTCGCCGTCCAGGTCGCCCGTCGCGAGGCCGTTCCACCGGCTGTACAGGCCCGAGAGGCCGGGCAGGTCGGGGCTGGGGACCAGGCGGCCCTGCTGGTTCAGGAAGATGCGAATCGTCCCCCACTCGACGGCCACAAGCAGGTCCGGCCAGCCGTTGCCGTCGATGTCGCTGAACAGGGCGGCCGACACCATCCCTAGACCGGCGAACAGTCCATTCGTGCTGGAATCGGGGACCAGGCGTCCGCCGTCGTTGTGGAACAGGCGCGACGAGGGGGACAGCGGGTAGCCGCCCGGGATGATCCGCGCGCCGACGAACAGATCGAGGTCACCGTCTCCGTCGACGTCCGCGACGGCCAGCGGGCCCACGCTCGCGCCGTCGCCGGGGATGAGCGGCGTCACCGCCCCGGTCGCGGGAGCGTAGGCGACCACGCCGGAAGCGGCGAGCGCGTCGCCCGGCGAGGCCTCGTAGGTCGAGAGTCCGGCGAGCACCGTTCGCGCGCCGCGGCCGTCGGTCCAGCCCAGGATGGTGGTCAGGTCTCCCGGCGCCGCGGGAAAGCGCGCGGCGGCCGGCCGCAAGCGCCGGCCGTCGTTGCGGAACCAGGCGAGCGTGCCGCTCCTGCCGGTACCGACGATCAGGTCTTCGTGGCCGTCCCCGTTCAGGTCGTCCCAGGCGACGCCGGGCCCGAGCTGGCTGAACGCGTTCGGCAACGTGATCTGGCGGACATAGTCGTCGAAGTAGGGCTCGACGTGGGTGTGGCCGCTGAGCTGGTCGGTGACGTCTTCGAACAGGGTCCTCACCCCCTGGCCCCCGCTCCCTTCGGGAGAGGGGGAACCTGAGGACGGCAATGCGGACGCCTCGTCGATCTCGTAGAGCCGGTTGGGGATCGCTCCCGCAATGACCGACCGCCGGCCATCGCGCCAGTCCACTTGGATCGTGACCTGCTGCGCCGTCCCCGTTGCGAAGCTGAGCTCCGCGTCCGAGCCGGCGAGGTAGTGGCCGCCGGCGACGACCTCGCGCTGCTGCTGCGGCACCGCGCCGTTCAGCACCCGCACAAGGGCGCCGATCCCGGCGCTGTTCGGCGCCGTGCCATGCAGCCGAATCGCGATCCGGGGCGCGGTGGCGTCGTTGCGGAGTACCGCCGCCGGTTTCCCGAGCCGGTTGATGACGACGTCCAGGTCGCCGTCGCCGTCCAGGTCCGCGAGCGCCATCGCGTGGGACACGTCCGGCCCCAGGTCGAAGCGCCAGGCGCGGCTCGCGTCCTCGAAGGTGAGGTCGCCGCGGTTGCGGAACGCCACGTTCGGCAGCGGGAGGGGTGGGAACTCGAACAGCATGCGATGCCAGTCGATCTCGTTCAGCCGGTTGCGCAGCCGGTACTGGGTGTCACCGTCCATGACATCCCACAGGTGGCCGGTGCCGACGAGGATGTCTTCCCACCCGTCGAGGTCCACGTCGAGGAACAGCGTGGACCAGGACCATCCCGAGGCCCCCACGCCGGCGAAGCGCGCGACTTCCTCGAATGTGGCGTCGCCCCGGTTCAGCTGCAGGGTGTTGCGCTGCATCTGGGGGCGGTCGTCGCCCTCCCCGGGCCGTTTGGGCAGGGCGGTGTGCGTGGGGATCTGGGTCTTGAGCCGGCGCGTGTCCTGGCTCAGCATGTCCACTTCGAACAGGTCGGGGTGGCCGTCCCGGTTCACGTCTCCCACATCCACCGCCATGCCGGAGTTGCTGGTGGAGCGCACGGCGTACCAGGGCGCCAGCCGGAAGTTGCCGCGGCCGTCGTTGAGCCAGAGCTGGTCGGGGTCCTCGAAGTCGTTGGCCACGTACAGGTCGGGCGCGCCGTCGCCGTTCAGATCCGCGAACATGGCCGCGAGGCCGAAGTCCTCCCGCTCCTCCGCCAGCGGGTGGCCGTGCTCGTCCACGAACCGGGGATTGTGAGCGATCGGCTCCCGGACGAAGCGGCCGCCGCCCTCATTGCGGTAGAACGCGTCGGGGTCGGCGCGCTGCACGATGCTGACCCCGCCCAGGTCGGCGCGCTCGACCAGTTTGTAGTCGGTACGGAACGGCTCCCGGATTTCGAACTGCGTGGGTCCCACCTGCCGCGCCAGCTGGTCGAAGGAGCGCTGCTGCGGCGACATGCGGTCGAGCGTCGTGTAGCTCTTGTAGTTGGCGACGTAGAGGTCCAGGTCCCCGTCGCCGTCCACGTCGCCCACCGCGATCGTGGTACTCCCCGCCGACGAGGCCAGGCCGGCCTGGTCTCCCTGATCGGTGAAGTGCCCGGCGCCGTCGT
>DATDED010000109.1:0-3410 GCA_036523455.1 Gemmatimonadales bacterium | reverse complement strand
GCCGAGCTGAACGACCTGCTCGTGGCGGGCGAGCTCGACGTCTCGGTGATCAGCGCCGTTGCGTACGCGCGCCATGCCAAGGATCTGGTGTTGCTCCCCGAGCTGGCGATCTCGTGCGACGGCCCGGTTCAGAGCGTCATCCTGTTCAGCCGCCAGCCCGCCGGGAAGCTCGACGGCCGGGCCGTGCTGCGCAGCGCCTCCTCCCGCACTTCCGTGGCGCTGCTCGACCTCCTGTGCCGCGACGTCTGGAAGATCCGCCCTCGGTTCGCCGAGGCCCGTGCCGAGGCGGCCGACCTGGAGCAGCTGGCCGGCCTGCCGCACGACGCGGTGCTCGTCATCGGGGATCCCGCGCTGCTGCTCGCCGCGCGGCACGTGTATCCGTACCGCTACGACCTGGGCGAGGAGTGGAAGCGCTGGACCGGGCTGCCGTTCGTCTTCGCCGTCTGGGCCGCGCGGCGCGGTGCCGACTCGCAGGCGGTGCGACGCATCCATCGCGCGCTGCTCGAATCCCGCAGCTGGGGGCTGGCGCACCAGGACGCGCTGGCACGGGCCGCTTCGGCCGCGACCCAGGTGCCCGAGTCCGAGTGCCGTGCGTATCTGGGCGGGCTCGACTACGCCCTCACATACAAACATCTCGCCGGGCTCACTGATTTCTTCCGCCGCCTGGCGGCGGCCGGCCTCGTGCCCGACGGGTCGCTCCAGTTTCTGCAGGTGGCCTGACATGCCCGACGTAGTCGATCGGACCTCCGCCGAGTTCCGCTCCCACCTCGAGCTGTACCAGCGCGCCCCGCTGCTCGAGCTGGGCGGGCTGGCCGACGAGGCGCGCTGGCGGCTGCACCCCGAGCCCGTCGTCACCTACATCATCGACCGCAACATCAACTACACCAACGTCTGCGTCGCCGACTGCAAGTTCTGTGCGTTCTACCGGCGCCCCAAGCACCTCGAAGGGTATGTCCTCTCCTTCGAGGAGATCGGCCGCAAGATCGAGGAAGTGAAGGCGCTGGGCGGGGTGCAGATCCTCATGCAGGGCGGGCACAACCCCTACATCCCGTTCGAGTGGTACCTCGACCTGCTGCGCTACATCAAGCGCAACCACCCGATCCACATCCACGCCTTCTCGCCCTCCGAGGTGGATTTCTTCGCCGGGCGCTTCGGGATGAGCATCGAGGAGGTCCTGAAGCAGCTCGTCTCGGCGGGACTCGACTCCATTCCGGGCGGCGGCGGCGAGATCCTGGTGCAGGACGTGCGCGACCGCGTCGCCAAGAAGAAAGCGGGGGCCGACCGCTGGCTCGAGGTCATGGAGATCGCCCACCGGCAGGGGTTGAAGACCAGCGTCACCATGATGTACGGCCTGGGCGAATCCGACGCCGACCGGATCGAGCACCTCTATCGGGTTCGGGCGGTGCAGGCACGCACCGGGGGCTTCACCGCGTTCATCTGCTGGCCGCTCCAGCCCGAGAACACCGAGCTCGAGTACCTCGGCAAGACCGACGCGGTCACCTATCTGCGCACCCAGGCCATCGCCCGCGTCGTGCTCGGCAACGTGCCCAACATCCAGGCCTCCTGGGTCACCATGGGTCCCAAGATCGGCCAGGTCGCCCTGCGTTTCGGCGCCAACGACTTCGGCTCTCTCATGATGGAGGAGAACGTCGTCTCCGCCGCCGGCACCACGTGGCGCATGAACCTCCCGGAGATGCAGCGCCTGATCGGGGATGCGGGATACACGCCCGTCAAGCGCCGCCAGGATTACACGCTACTGTCCGAAGCCGCCTAGCCGATGACCGACAGCCGATAGCCGATAGCCCTATGCCCGACGTCCTGATCCTCGTCGGCTCCGAGAGCGACAAACCGCGCATCGAGCCGGCGTTCGAAGTCCTCAACAAGGCCGGCGTGAGCTACGAGTTCCACGTCTCCTCGGCCCACCGCACTCCTGACCGCACCGCCGAGCTGGTCAAGGGCGCCAAGGCGCGGGGGGTACGCGTGCTCATCTGCGGGGCGGGGCTCTCCGCGGCGCTCCCCGGGTTCGCCGCGGCGCTCACCGATCTCCCCGTCATCGGCGTGCCCTTCGCCGTGGGGCCGTTGAACGGGCTCGACGCCCTGCTCGCCACCGTCCAGGTGCCCCCCGGCGTCCCGGTCGCCACCGTCGGTATCGACAACGCCAAGAATGCGGCCCATCTGGCGCTGCGGGTCCTGCAGCGTTGACCGTGCGCATCGGCATCGGGTACGACTCCCATCGCTTCGCCGCCGGCCGGACGCTCGTGCTCGGTGGGGTCACCATTCCTCATGACCGCGGCCTGGACGGCTGGTCCGACGCCGACGCCGTGGCCCACGCCTTCATCGATGCCATCCTGGGTGCCGCCGGGCAGGGCGACATCGGACAGATGTTCCCGCCCGACAACCCCAAGTGGAAGGACGCCAGCTCCCTCGACCTGCTGCGCCGGGCCAGCCTGAAGGTCGCCGAGCTCGGGTACAACATCGCCAGTGCCGACATCACCGTCATCGCGGAGCAGCCCAGGCTCGCGCAGTACGTGGACGAGATGCGCGAGAAGCTCGCCGATGCGGCGGTGACCGGCTTTTCCAACGTCTCCGTCAAGGCCAAGACCAACGAGGGGATGGGGTTCATCGGGCGGGGCGAGGGCATCGCCGTGATCGCCGTGGCCCTGCTCGAGGAGGAGCGGACCTGACCGATCTGCTGCGGTTTCTCGAAAGTCTCCCTCCGGTCCCGCTGTACGCCATCATCGGTGCCTTCGCCGCTCTCGAAAACGTCTTCCCGCCCGCCCCCGCCGATGTCGCGGTCGCCCTGGGCGCCTTTCTCGCCGGTCGCGGCACCCTCGATCCCTGGATCGTCTTCGCCGTCACCTGGGTCGGCAACGTCGGCAGCGCGTCCCTCGTCTATGCCGTCGGGCGCCGTTACGGCCGGGCCTTCTTCACGGGACGGATCGGCCGCCGGCTTCTGTCCGAGAGCACCCTGGCGCACATCGAGGAGGCCTACGCGCGGCACGGCACCTGGGGAATATTCGTCTCCCGGCTGCTCCCCGTGTGGCGCGCCGTGGTGCCGCCCTTTGCGGGAGTCGCCCGGGTCCCGGCAGCCCGGGCCATTCTCTCGATGGCCGCCGCGTCGGCCTTGTACTACGGGACCCTGATCTTCCTCGTCGCCACCTTGGGCACCAACTTCGACCTGGTCACCCGCGTCCTCGCCCGAGCCAATCTCGTGCTCGGCGTGGTCGCCGTCGTCCTCATCCTCCTGTTCGTGCGATGGAGCTACCGGCGGCTGAAGCAGTAGACATTCCCCGGGCGTTTCGCCTCGAGCAGTTCCGTGACTACCTGGCGCTCGAGGCGGGATCGAGCCGCCACACCGTCGAGAGCTATTTGCGCGACGTGCGCCGCCTCGCGATCCATGCCGCCGGATT
>DATDED010000108.1:0-2105 GCA_036523455.1 Gemmatimonadales bacterium | reverse complement strand
CGTGCCCTTCCGGAACCGGGCCAGCACGGCGCCATTGGGCGCATCGCGCAGGTTCTCCCCGCCGGCAGCCGTCACGATGAGGTCGAAGCCGTCGCGCGCGGTCGGGCCGACGGAGCTGCCGACGATCCACCCGCCCAGAGTGGCCTCCACCCACGCACCCTGCACCTTGCCGGTGCTGATCGCAGCCCCGTTGGGCAATGTGGCGAGCACCATCCCGCCGATGCCCCGGCGAAGCTCGGTGGCGCCCGTGATCGTGCTGCGGGCCTGCGCGCTCAACGACGGTGCGACGAGCAAGGCGAGTGCCGCTGCGCAGGCTGGTAGCCGGCGGAGGGTAGGACTAGATTGGGGCGCTTGAGTCACCGTCGCGCATAGTAGAGTCCGCGGAGAGCCATGTCAAACCGAAGCGGGCGTCGCCGGGTCGTGCTCGTCGTCCTGGACGGCTGGGGCTACCGGGAAGGGCGCGAGGGCAACGCGATCGAGCTGGCCGACACGCCCGTCTGGCATGGGCTGTGGTCGTCGATGCCGCGGACGCTGCTCGCGGCCAGCGGGCTCCGGGTCGGGCTCCCCGAGGGGCAGATGGGCAACAGCGAGGTCGGCCATTTGAACCTCGGTGCCGGCCGGGTGGTGCCGCAGGACCTCGTGCGCATCTCCGAGAGCATCCGCACCGGCGGGTTCTACGAGCTCGGGCCCCTGGTGGAGCTGGGGGCGTACCTCCGGCAGACCGGCGGCACGCTGCACCTCGTCGGCCTCCTGGGCCCCGGCGGCGTGCACGCGCTCGACCGGCACCTGCTGGCCTGCATCGAGCTCGGGGTACGGCTCAAGGTGCCGGCCATCGCCATCCACGGCTTCCTCGACGGCCGCGACGCGCCGCCGACGCTGGGCGCCGAGGTCGTGCGCACGCTGCTCCAGGACATGCGGCGCATCGCGGGCCCCCGGGTGGACATCGCGACGCTCTGCGGCCGCTACTACGGCATGGACCGCGACCGCCGGTGGGAGCGCACCAAGATCGCATACGATGCGATCGTCCACGGCGTGGGAGGCGCGATCACCCACCCCGTCCAGCCCGTGCAGGCCGCGTATCAGCGGGGCGAGACGGACGAGTTCCTGAAGCCGGTGGTGCACTTTCGTGACGGTGTGCCGGTGGCGCGCGTGCGGGACGGCGACGGAGTGTTTTTCTTCAACTACCGCAGCGACCGGATGCGCCAGATCGTCGCGGCGATGTGCGTGGACGCCTTCCACGGCTTCGACGTGAGAGACCGGCCGGCGCTCCGGGGCGTCACCATGACCCAGTACGACCAGACGTTTCCCCTGCCGCAGGCCTTCCCGCCGTTCACCCTCGCGCGCATCCTCGCGCAGGTGCTCGCGGAGGCCGGGATGACGCAGTTCCGCACGGCGGAGACCGAGAAGTATCCCCACGTCACGTATTTCTTCAACGGCGGCATCGAGCCGCCGTACCCGAACGAGGAGCGCTGCCTCATCCCCTCGCAGCGGGTGGCGACGTACGACCTCGCTCCCGAAATGAGCGCCGCGGGGATCACCGAGGCGCTGTGCCGCACCCTGGAGTCGAGGGCCCACGACTTCCTGCTCTGCAATTACGCCAACGCCGACATGGTGGGCCACACCGGCGTCGTCCCCGCCGTGATCAAGGCGGTGGAAACGGTGGACGGTTGTCTCGACCGGGTGCTCCGCAGTGCGGAAAAGGCCGGGGCGACCGTCCTCATTACTGCCGACCACGGCAACGCGGAGACCATGATCGATCCTGCGACCGGCGGGGTGCACACCGCCCACACCACCAATCCCGTGCCGTTCGTCGGCGTGGGGAGCGATTGCACCGGGTTCCGCGCGGGCGGAGCGCTGTGCGACGTCGCCCCCACCGTGCTCGGCCTTCTCGGACTGACCCAGCCGGCGGAGATGACCGGGCGGGACCTCCGCCTGTGCTGACCGCGCTGCGGACTCCGGCCGCGTGGCTGGCCCTGGCCCTCGTCTGCCCCGGGCTCCTGCTGGCGCAGGTGGGCCATCCCCCCGAGAGCAGCCCGTATCACGATCTGGCCAAGGGCAACAGCTTCGCGGTCACGGGCGGAAAATTCCTTGGCGACGGCGGCAGG
>DATDED010000107.1:0-9610 GCA_036523455.1 Gemmatimonadales bacterium | reverse complement strand
GACATGTAGATGTCGGACTGCAGGCCCTTCTGCAGATCTCCGACCTCGATCGCGCCGGCGCCGGCCCTGGCGTTGTCCATCAGGCCGTCGCCGTCCGCATCGGTGCCCTTCGCCCAGTCGTAGGCCTTCTTCAGGTTAGGCCAGAGGCGGCGCACGGTCGCGCTGTCTCCGGACGCGCGCCAGTACTCGGCCAGCGCGAGCATCCAGAAGGGCGTCGTGTCTCCGTGATAGAACGCGTAGGGGTAGTCCTCGAACCATCGGATGCGGGCCGCGCCCTGGGAGATCTCGTGCGGGATCTTGCCGACGTTGGGCGGCGCGTTGCCCTGATATCCCGCGAAGAAGGCGAGGCCGTCGCGAGCCACCGGCCACAACCCGGCCGAGCTCATCGCGAACGAATTGATCGCGGCATCGCCCCCGAAGAACCACCCGAAGCCCGGCCGCGTGCCGGTGGTACCGCTGGGCCCGTAGCCCGCCACCAGACCGCATCCCAGGTCGGGGTTGCAGACCATGGCTTCGTCCAGGTTCAGACTGGCCCAGCGCACCGCGAGATCGAGCGTCGCATCGGGTGAATGGAAGACGACCGTCGAGTCGAGGACCCGCTGCGCGTGTTCGGCGCGGGCGGCGTACAGCTCGGCCACATGACCCAGCACCCGCCGGTAGATCGCCCGCACCGTGTCGCGCGGGGCGACGGCGCCGACCATCACGATCGGGATGCCGGCGGCGTGCACCTCCGTGAGCCGCCCCGCGGGCTCCCCCGGCCGGGGCATCGCCACGGGGCCCTGATCCCCCACGGCGATGTGCAGCTCGCTCGCGGCGTCGGCCAGCATGTGCGAGGGATTGTTGGTCGCCCAGGTGGCCGCAGGCGAGCCGAAGAACCCGTTCACCTGGCGGCGGCTCTCCGAGAGCACGAACGCCCGTTCGGCATCGTCCCAGAAGACGTACTGGCCACCGAAGCCGGCGGGCCAGGCGAGCTGCAGGTCGGGACGGAACCGCGCGATGATCTCGATCGGGCGGACCGCGTCCACCTCCAGGACGGCGACCACGGCGGGCTGGTCGAGCGGCGCGAACAGCCGCTCGGTGACCGTGAAGGCGGAGTGGGTATAGATGATCGTGGCCCCGGCCGGCGAGATCTCCACCCTGCGGGCGATGTCCTTGCCGGGTATCGGCTGGTCGTACAGCGGCGTCTTGAAGGAGAGCGAGAAGTCGTGCAGCAGCTTGAGGGGCCAGGTCCAAGCCTCGAAGCTGCCGGCGTCGGTGCCGATCAGGGCGGCCCGCCGCCCGATGGCGCTGACGTAACCGGACCCACGGACCGGTCCCGTCAGGGTGACGTCGAACCGCCGCCACGGCAACGAGATCGGCGCCCGCTGCAGGATGGCAGTGGAGTCAGGACGGATTTGTGCGGTAAGGAGCGTGGGAAGCAGCAGAAAACCGCCGAGAAGCTGGCGCATTACGCTCACTTGCGTCGGGGAGTTAGGCGGGTAAGCTATAGGCCCCCAGCGGCCACAACCAGCGGAGGACTTAGATGCTCGCGACGAGTGATCTGACGGGAATGGGCGGCCCGGGCATGATGGAGCCGATGTTCCCACCGGAGCCCTCGATGACTCCGGAGCCCGCCCCGATGATGGACGAGCCCATGATGGAAGACCAGCCGCGGCCGAAGCCGCGGAAGGCTCCGGCGAAGAAGAAGAAAGCCAGACGCCCGGCGGCCCGGAAGGCGAAGAAGGCCAAGAAGGCGAAGAAGCCGGCCCGCAAGGCGAAGCGCGCCAGGGCCCGGAAGCCGGCGCGGGCGAAGCGCAAGGTGACGCGCCGCCGTCGCTAACGGCTCCTAATAGACTTCGATCACTGCGCGCGGGAGCGCATCCCGGATGGCAGCAGCCATCGCGAGGAGGCGCTCCCGTGGCACGTTCAGGACCCGCGGATCGGCGGGTGGCCGTGCGAGGGAGTAGAGCTGGACCGCTGCGGGCTCGGCGCGCACCAGGAACGGCATCCAGGCGGCGAGGCTCGCCGCGCTCGCGCCGTCCCAGTCCGGGCCACGCACCACCATCGCCTGCACCGTGACCGGCCGTAACGCCCGGTAGGCGTCGGCCAGGGCGCCCGCGTCGCCCGCGACGCCGTTGACCTGCTCGGGCGGGCCGGGGTCGAGTTTCAGGAAACGTCCGTCGAGCCGGAGCAGCGCCTCGCGAATCGCCGGGACAGCCCCCAGAATGCCGTTCGAGAGCACACCCACCGGCGTGCGCGGGGCCACCTCGTCGCGCGCCGCCAGCACTCGGTCTACGGCGACCGCGAATCGCGGATGCAGGGTCGGCTCCCCGCTTCCGGAAACGGTGATCCAGTCGGGGGCCGCCGGCAGCCAAGCGAGCACGCGACGCAGGGCATGGCCCACCTCGTCGGGCGAAGGCCAGCGCGTGTCGGGCGCCTTCCCGGTGTTGAACCCGCACTCGCAGTAGGGGCAATCGAAGCTGCACACTTTGGAATGCGCCGGCAGCAGGTTCACGCCCAGGCTCACGCCCAGGCGACGCGACCGGACGGGGCCGTAGACGATGGACCCGCGTGGCGGGGTTGCATCGGCCATGCGGCAAGGTACGTTCTGGCGGCCAGCGAACGAAGAGGTGCGGATGCGTGGCACATGGTGGGTGGGGGCCCTCGCCGCCGCCTGCGCGGCGCCGAAGATCCCGACCGGGGATCCGGCCCGGGAGATCCCGGCGATGCTCGCGCGGTCGGCCGCGGACTGGAATCGCGGCGATCTGGACGGCTTCATGGGCGACTACGTGAGGGATTCGACCGTCGGCTACGTCAGCGGCGGGCACGTCCAATACGGCTGGCAGCCGCTCTACGATCACTACAAGGCGACCTACTTCGCGCCCGGCAAGAGCCGGGACTCGCTCTCCTTCGTGGAGATCGCGGTGCGGCCGCTCACCATGGACCTGGCCTACGCGACCGCGCGATTCGAGCTGCACCGGGGCGACTCGCTGGTGGCGAGCGGGCCGTTCACACTCATCCTCCAGAAGCGCGGCGACCGCTGGCAGATCCTGCACGACCACACCTCCGCGGACCCGAAACCGTGAGGTGGTGGCGGCCGGCGATTCACCTCGCCGCCACGGCGCTCGCCGCCGCCTGCACCTCGCCCGGCAAGGGCATGATCGCCCTCGAGGGGGGGACGCTGATCGACGGCTCGGGCGGTCCTCCCAAGGCAGACGCGCTGATCCTCATCAAGGACGGCACCATCCGGGCGGTGGCCCAGGTAAACGAAATCAAGGTGCCGCGCGGGGCGCAGCGCATCGATCTGGTAGGCAAGACGATCATTCCGGGACTGATCGACGCGCACGCCGAGGTGGAGCGCTGGGCCCTGCCCCGCTACCTCGCCTGGGGCGTGACGTCGGTGCGGGCCGTCCACTCGGTGGGCGATTCCGGATACGCCATCAAGAAGGACATCGACCTGGGCTCGGTGGTCGGGCCGCGCCTGTACACCGCCGGCCCCGCGATCGACGGCATGGCGGCCACGCTCCCGGGCGCGACAGCGGTGGCCGCCGACGAGGAAGCCCGCCAGGCGGTGGATCAACGGGCGGTGGCCGGCGCCGATTTCGTCATGGCCTACACCAAGATCACGCCCGACCTGCTGCGGGCGATCGTGGACGAGGCCACGACGCTTCGCCTCCGGGTGTCGGCACGGCCCGGCAAGGTGGACGCCCTCACCGCGGCCCGCTCGGGTGTGGCCTCGCTGGAGCAGCTGTCGGGCATCGTCTCCGCGGCGGCCAGCGACGCCGCTCCCTTCCTGCGGGCCAACGACCTCTTCTACGCCGGCCTGACGATGGAGGAGGCGAGCTGGGCAGCGCTCGACTCCGGCGCCGTGGCGCGGCTGGCGGCGGCGCTCGCCGCGACCCGGGTCGCGATCGTGCCGACGCTGGTCGAGCATGAAACGTTCGCGCGTCTCGACGACCCGGCATTGCTGCAGCGCCTCGGCATGTCCGACGTGCCGACGGGCGGCGACAATCCCGTCCGGGCCGCCTCCGCCCTGCTGCAACGGGCCGGCTGGCGCGCCGCGGACATCGCCGCGTTCCGTCGCGGCCGCGCCCGTCAGGATCAGTTCCTGCGGGAATTCCGCGCCGCCGGGGGTCTCGTGGCCGCCGGCACCGATGCCGCCAACCCGCTGCTCGTCCCGGGCGCGTCCCTGCACGAAGAGATGGCGCTGTTGGTGGGCGCCGGCCTGACGCCGATGGACGCCATCACCGCCGCCACGCGGTACGGTGCGCAGGTCCTGACGGCGGATTCGCTGGGCATGGTGGCGCCCGGGAAGGTCGCCGATCTCGTCATCCTGAATCGCAATCCGGCAGAAGACATCACCGCCACCCGCGACATCGCCTGGGTGATGCTGCGCGGCCGCCAGATCCGCCCCGATTCCGTGAGGAACAGTTGGACCAAGTGAGACGCCTGGCCCCCCGCTCCCTGGCCCTGGCCGCCCTGGCGCTCGGGGTCGCCTGCAATCGTCCCGCGGACCGCGGCGGGCGGCGCATGGGAGGGGTGGTTTACGACGTGCTGCTGCAGGGTGGATGGGTCGTGGACGGCAGCGGCAATCCCCGCTATCGGGGCGACGTCGCGATCCGCGGCGATCGCATCGCCGCACTGGGCCGGCTCACCAACGTCACCGCCCGCGAGACCCTCGACGTTTCGGGGATGATCGTCGCTCCGGGCTTCATCGACATGATGGGCCAATCCGAAATCAACGTCCTGATCGACAACCGGGTGCTGAGCAAGGTCACTCAGGGCGTGACCACCGAGATCACGGGTGAGGGCGGATCGGTCGCGCCGCTCACGGACGCGCTGGTGGTGCCCGACTCGGACGCCATGCGCAAGTACCACTACCGGGAAGACTGGCGCGACCTCGACGGGTACTTCGCCCAGCTCGCCCGCAACGGCTCCACGGTCAACTTCGCGACCTTCGTCGGCGCCACCCAGGTACGGCTCGCCGTGATCGGCAGCGAAGATCGCCAACCGACCGCGGCCGAGCTGGCGCACATGGCGGCGCTGGTGGATACGGCGATGGAGCAGGGCGCGCTGGGAGTCTGGTCGGCCCTCGAATACGCCCCCGCGAGCTACTCCACCACGGAAGAGCTGATCGCCCTCGCGCGGGCGGCACGCCAGCACGGCGGCATCTACGCCTCGCACATGCGCAATGAAGGCACCCAGATCAATCAGGCCCTGGACGAGGTGTTTCGAATCGCGCGCGAGGCCGACATCCCCGCCGAGGTCTCCCACCTGAAGGTCGCGGGACGCCGCAGCTGGGGCCGCATGCCGGCCGTCCTGGCGCGCATCGATTCCGCACGCCGCGCGGGACTCGACGTCACGGCCGACCAGTACCCCTACATCGCCGCGGCCACCTCGCTCGACGCCAGCCTCCCCACGTGGGCCGAGAGCGGCGGCCTCGACTCGCTGCTGTCGCGACTCCGCGACCCCGCCACCCGCGCCCGCATCCACGGGGAGATGCTGCGCCCCACGGGAGGTATCGAGGGGTTCTACAACGAGGCGGGAGGTGGATCCGGGATCCTGATCACCGGTGTCTTTCAGGACTCGCTCCGCAGCCTCCAGGGGAAACGCATCAGCGAGATCGCGGCCGCGCGGAACCGAGACCCGATCGAAACGATCTTCGATATTCTCCTGGCCGAGGGCCCGCACCGCACCGACGCGGTCTATTTCGTCATGAGCGAGCCCGACGTGCAGGCGGCGATGAAGACCTGGTGGGTGGCGGTCAACACCGATTTCGGCGGCGTAGCGCCGGACGGCCCGCTTGGCGAGCAATCAGCGCACCCCCGGGCCTACGGGACCTTCCCCCGCATTCTCGGGCGCTACGTCCGCGATTCGGGGCTCATGTCGCTCGAGTTCGCCGTGCGCAAGATGACGTCGCTCGCGGCACAGCGGGTCGGCCTCGTCGATCGCGGCCTGCTGCGTCCCGGCATGTTCGCCGACATCACCGTGTTCGACCCGGCGACCGTGGCGGATCGCGCGACCTTCGACCGGCCACACCAGCCTTCGGTGGGCATCGAGTACGTGCTCGTCAACGGGCAGACCGTCCTGAAACGGGGGCAACTCACGGCCGCCCGGCCGGGCCGCGGCCTGCGCGGGCCGGGATACGTTCTCCCCGGCGCTCGATGACCCTCGGGCGGTTGTTCCTCGCCTGGCTGCCCGTCGCCGTCTGGTTCTGCCTCGCGGGCTGGGCTGCCAACCGGCTCATCGGCGGGGGCGTCGTCGCCAATGCTCCTGTCACGACTTCGGTGTTTCTCGCGTTGGCGGTCGAGGCCCTGCTCGTCACCCTGTTCGGCTCGCTCTGGTTCGACAGCCTGGGACACGGCGGATGGTGGCTGCTCTTCGGGCTGGTGGGCATCCTGTCCACCCGGCTGCCCACACGGCCGTCCTTCGTGTCCATCGCCCACGCGGTGGTCCGCTACGTAGGCGCGGGGGCGATCCTCGCCTGGCGCCTGGGGTGAGGTCCAGGAGCGACTTCGCACGGGAACTTTTCCCGGACGCGGGGCTACTAGGCAACTGAGATCGCGCGGCAAGCCGAGCCCTTGCGCCGCCCGCCTCCTTCAGTAGCCCCGGTTACCGCCAGTTCCGACCCACACCTCCGTATGTGGAGGCCCCATGACGACTTCCCTGCAACAGGCGACCGTCCGCCTGGAACGGCTCTTTTCCGGTCTGGACACCCGTCCCGGCGTGATCGCCCGGCGGCTCCTGGGCATTCCCAAGCCCGAGGACGAGCGTCTCGCCGAGCTGCTGTGCATCGAGCACCGGGCGCGCAGCAAGATGGACGGCTCGATCGGTGGGTCATTGGTCACCACCGCCTGGGCCGCATGGGAGATGATGGACCTCGGCTTCGACGCGCTGCAGGGTAGCCTGTCGCGACTCATCTCCTGGGTCCTGACGTTCCTCGAATCCCCTCCGCCGGCTCCGGCTCCCACCCCACTCGCGCTGCCCAACGGCACGGTGCTCACGAACGAAGCGGGGGCCACGTTCGCGGCCGAGTGTCTCGGCCTGCGCGTGCTGCTCCGCGCGCGCCAGGACGCCCGGCCGCGGGTGCTGCGCCGCCTGGAACGCGTCCTCAGCCTCTGGCCGACCGTCCACGACGAGCTCGCCGCCAGCGCGCTGAGCGTGGTCGCTGTCTCGCCAGTGCCCTATCACGACCGTCTCGAATCGTGCGTCGAGCGCATCGGCGCGGCACAGCGTCCCGACGGCACCTGGGGCGACGCCAACCTGTTCCACATGCTCGAATCGTTGCTGCTGGCGGGCATCCGCCCCGCACGCGAGGTGATTTCGCGGGCGATCCCGGCGCTGCTCGCGCTGCAGCAGGTCGACGGCAGCTTCGACAGCCCGCCGCACGAGGAGCGGGCGCTGATCGGATTGCGGGCGTTGCTGGTCGCACAGCAAGGCTGACGGAAGAAGGCGGACAAGGGCGGAAGAAGGCGGAAGACCCTTTTCCGTCTTCTTCCGCCTTCTTCCGCCCCCCCCATATTCCCCTCCCATGACAACCGTCCGCCTGACGGCCTTTTCGCACGGCGCTGGCTGAGCCTGCAAGCTCGGTCCGTCCGAGCTGACGCAGGTCTTGCGTCACGTGCCGTTGCCGACCGACCCCCGGATCCTGGTCGACGCCGCGACCCGGGACGACGCCGCCGTGTTTCAGGTGGCGCCGGACCGCGCGCTGGTGGCGACCGTGGACTTCTTCACCCCCATCGTCGACGACGCGTACGACTTCGGCCGTATCGCCGCGACCAATGCGTTCTCCGACGTGTACGCGATGGGGGCGGTGCCGCTCTTCGCTCTGAACATCGTCGGCTGGCCGCGCGAGCGCCTGCCACTCGAGCTGCTGGGAGACGTGCTGCGCGGTGGGGCGGACGTCGCGCGCGCGGCCGGCGCGTTCGTCGTGGGCGGGCATTCGGTGGACGACCCCGAGCCCAAGTACGGCATGGTCGTGATCGGCGAGGTGCACCCCGAGCGCATGGTCACGATCGCCGGCGCGCGGCCCGGGGACGCGCTGGTCCTCACCAAACCGATCGGCACGGGCATCCTCACCACCGCTCTGAAGCGCGATCTGCTCCCGGCGTCCGCTTTGGTGGAGGCTGTCGAGGCCATGACCACCCTGAACGCCGGTGCGTCCCGCGCCATGCTCGCCACGGGCGTTCATGCCGCGACCGACGTCACGGGGTTCGGCTTGCTGGGTCACCTGCGGAACATGCTGGACGCGAGCGGCGTGGCCGCCGAGGTGGAGGCGGCCCGGGTCCCCCTGCTGCCGCACACCCGGGAGATGCTCGCCAAGGGCGCGGTTCCGGGAGGCAGCAGCCGTAATCTCGAGAGCGTGGCGGCGGTGGTGCGGTTCCCGGAGGGCGCCACCAAGGCGGACCGGCTGTTGCTTGCCGACGCGCAGACCTCCGGCGGCCTGCTGATCGCTCTGGCTGCCGAGCGCGTGCCGCGCCTGCAGGAAGCGCTGCAGCGGGAGGGGCAGGCGCCGGCGGCGGTCATCGGCCGGGTGATCGCCGGGCCCGAGCAAGCGGGATCCATCATCGTCCGTTAAATCTCCCCCATGGGCGTCATTCCTGAATACCGGTCGCTCACGCCCGATGCGCTGGATGCCCTGGAGCGTGCCGTGCGCGAGCGGCGCCGGGTGGCGTTGTCGCGTCGCGGCACCGAGTACGTCGTCGTGGCCGAGCGGCTCGACGTCGCCGACCGTGACGAGACGCTGCAGGCCCGCCTGCCCATGACAGGGGAGCTCCTGAGCTTCCGGTTGCGCGATCTCGAGACCTTCGCGGTGCTGCCGTGAGCACCTCACGCCCGTTCACCGCAGCCTGAATGTTCACCCGCCTGCTGGTCGGCCTGGATGGAAGTCCGCACGCCGATGCGGCACTCGAGCAGGCGGTCGTCCTGGCGCGGCGTTTCCATTCGGTGATCGTCGTCGCGGTGGTCGCGGAGGACGATGCGGCCGGCGCCACGGCGCTGCTCGAGCGAGGGCGGTTCCGCGTCCAGGCGGCGGGCCTCGAGGTCGAAGCGGTGGAGCGACAGGGGGCGCCCGACGTCAACCTGGCGGAGCTCGCCAAGGAAGTCGATGCCGCGCTGGTGGGCCGGCGGGGGCTCCACACCGAGCGGGCCGGGGCAGGCGCCATCGGCAGCACGGCGGCGTCCCTCATCCGGCTGGTCGAGCACCCGGTGATCGTGTGCGGCGGTGTGGCCTCGCCGATGCGATCCTGCGCCGTGGCGTTCGACGGCCGCAATCGCCGCGCGCTCGAGTTGGCCGCGCGGTTCGCGAGCGTCGCGGGGAGCACGGTGCACGTGATTCACGCCTACCGCGACCGGGACGAGGGCACCCTGGTTGCGGGACAGGCAGAAGCGGAGCTGTCGCTGCTGGGTGTGCAATTCCAGACCCACATCGCCGAGGGATCGGCCAGCGAAGTGATCGCCCGGCTGGTCCGCGAGGTCCGCGCCGATGCTCTGTTCGCGGGGGCGCACGTGGCGCGCGGCCTCGGGGAGCGGCGGCCGAGCGTCGCCTCGCATACCGAGGAGATCCTGCTGCACACCGATCTTCCGGTCGCCATCCAGCCCTGATGGCGACGCCCGCGATTCCGGTCCTCGT
>DATDED010000106.1:0-2111 GCA_036523455.1 Gemmatimonadales bacterium | reverse complement strand
CACCCCGAACACGAAGCGCTTCGTCGACCCGATGATTCGCACGAACCACTCCCCGTCGGGTGGCAGCCTGGTCGGCATCGAGGCGAGGCCGCCCTTCGAGAGGATGCTCACGAATCGTACGAGGTCGGAACGGGACGGCTCGTTGCGGAAGGGATTCGTGGTCTCCAGCTGCAGCAGATCGCGGCCCTCACAGAACATGACTTCCGCGTCGAATGGCAGCTTTCTCAGCAATGCCGCGCGGAACCGTGCTTGCGATCCCGGCTTGCGCACGACGAAGGTGCCCGCGGCACCCACATTGACGACGTCGAACGTGCTCAGCGCCCGTGCCAGGACGCTGGGCCGGAATGTCCGGTGTCCCCCGACATTGACCCCGCGAAGAAAGACGATGAGCGCCATCCCGTGCGAAGATGGTGCGGCGCGTGCCGCCCATCAATCCCGAACCCGGCCTGCTGCCGCCCGCTCGCGGGAACTGACGCCGGGTCTCGAGGTGTTTCCCAGGGGTATGCATGAATCTGCCGCGGAGCATCCAGCCCCCACTTCGCTCGAGCGTGAGCGGCCCGTCGTCCCGATCGTCGTCACGGGGAGCACCGGCACGATCGGCCGCGAGCTGGTACGCCTGCTGGCGACCACGGGGACGGAGCTGCGCGCCATCTATCGTGACATCCGCCAGACGTGGGCGGCCCCGAACGTCACCTGGGTGCGAGCCGATCTCGACGACCCCCGGCAGCTCCGGACCGCACTCGAGGACAGCGAGCGACTGTTCCTCCTGACCGGCAACGCCGGGGACTTCGCGCGGACGCAAACTTCCGTGGTGCGGGCGGCCCAGGACGCCGGGGTCCGTCACATCGTCAAGCTGTCGGCGCTGGGCGCGTCCGATCATTCGCGGTCCACCATCGCCCGCGAGCACTGGGTCGTCGAGCAGGCATTGCTGGCCGGGCGAGTGCCCTGGACCATGCTGCGCCCGCACGCGTTCATGCAGAACTGGCTCGTGGATCATGCCGAGTCGGTCCGGGCCGAGGGCGCGATCTATGCGCCGGTCGGCGACGGACGCGTGCCGTTCATCGATACGAGGGACATCGCCGCGGTCGCCGTCGAGGTGCTGCTCCACCCGGACGAGCACGCGGGCAAGAAATACGTCCTGACCGGTCCCGAGGCCGTCTCCTACCACGAAGTCGCCGCAGCTCTGTCAGACGCGACGGGCAAGCCGGTGAGCTACCGGCCGATTTCCATGGACGAGGCACGAGCGCGCTTCGTGGCGCGAGGGATCGAGCCGGACCTCATCGACGCGATGCTGGCCATCGCCGCCTACCAGAAGGCTGGCGGCCCGACGTCGGTCGTCTCGCCGACGGTCGAACGGTTGCTGGGCCGGCCGCCGCGCACGATTCGGGATTTCGCACGGGACCACGCCCGGCGCTTCACCTGATTCTCCCGGGCGGCCGCACGCCTGCAGCCTCCTGCTCCTCCGGCGCCCGGTGCGCCACGAATCCCCGGTAGAGCAACACATCGTAGACGATCTTGAGCGTTCCCGCCATGAAAAAGGGAAGGGAGATGAGCGCAGGTCGGGCGAACATCCACCCGGCGAAGAGCGGGGCGATCGCCGCACCGGTCGTTCGCGCGACGCCCGTGATGCCGGCCGCAGCGGATCGCTCCCCGGGGCTCACGACGGCCATGACGTAGGACTGCCGTGTCGGCACGTCCATCTGGCTGATGCTGAACCGCAGCAGCAACACCGCAATGGCGAGCGGCAGCGTCGGCATGAGCGGCACGAGGATGAGCAGGACGTTGGACGGCAGGTGCGTGAACACCATGGTCCGCACCAGGCCGAAGCGCGCCGCCAGCCGGGCGGCGAGCAGGGCCGACACGCCGGCGAAGAGGTTCGCGCCCAGGAAGATGCCCCCCAGCGTCGCGGGGTCCACACCGAACCGGAGGTAGAACCAATACGCCGCGAAGCTCTGCACGACGAAGCCGCCGGCGAACGCATCGAGGGCGAACAGGCTGGAGAGTCTGAGAATCACCCCGCGCGACCGGCCGATGCCGGAGGCCGCCCTGGTCGCGGACCGCACTTCCACCGCCGTCGAGAGGCGGCCGAACAGAAGGGTGAGCACCACTCC
>DATDED010000105.1:0-3150 GCA_036523455.1 Gemmatimonadales bacterium | reverse complement strand
AGCAGCGAGTCGGCGCTCAGCCGCGGGACGATCGACTTCGGGCCGGATGCGCAGGCGCTGTTCCGGGGGCCGGCCGAGAACATCTTCCTGCTGAAGATGAACTTCTGGCTGGGCTTCTAGTCCTTCCGGACCGACCGGCCGACCAGGATCGTGATGTTGTCGGTGCCGCCCGCGTCGAGGGCGTCCTCGAGCAGGCTCTCGCACGCCTGCCGGGCGGACGTCATCGTCGCGAGGCGTTCGCGGATGCGATCGTCGCCGACGTGTCTGGTGAGACCGTCCGAGCACAATAGGCCCGCGTCACCCCACACCTGATCGAGGCGCGTGACGACCGGCGCGGCCTGCGGGCCGCCGATCGCGCTGGCCAGCACGCCGGCCCAGCGGGTGTTGAGGAGATCGGTGCGGGTGATGACGCCCTGGTCCAGGAGCTCCTGGGCCATCGTCTGGTCCCGTGAGATCTGTTGCAGCTCGCCGTCCCGCAGGAGGTAGCAGCGACTGTCCCCCACCTGCAGGAGATAGGCGCGCGGCCACACGCCCAGCCAGAGCGTGAGCGTGGTGGCCATCCCGGCCCGCTCGGGATCGTCCATGGCCTGCCGCGAAACGTCCATGTGGCACCGCAGCGCCGCTTCCTCCAGGGCCTGCGGAAAGGCCGCTTCGTCAGTCGGGTCGGCCGTGTAGTAGCACTCGAGGCTCTGCGTGATGTACTGGGTGATCGCCTCGGCCGCCAGCCGGCTGGCCTCCGCTCCGCCCGGCGCGCCGCCCACGCCATCGGCGACCATCGCCAGGAACGCCAGGCGCTCGCCCGCGAGGAGCTGTCCCGGGCCGGGCAGGCTCGTCACATGGACCTCCATCTGCTTGCGCAGCGAGGCGATGAGGAAGTGGTCCTGGTTGCTGCGGCGGACCTTGCCCGGATGCGTGAGTCCGAACGCGTCGATCTCGTCATCGCGCGGCTTGCGACCGGCGTGACGGATGTGGGTGCCCCCCGACTTGCGCGGCGCGGTCACGGAGTTGCTCCGTGTTCGACCCCGGCCATCCCCGCCGGCATCGGCACGGCCACCGCTTCTCCCCGCGCGGTGATCACCCCGCCCGCTGACACGGTGGACTCCACGACCACCTTGCGCGGTGTTCGCTCGCGCACGCGGGCTCGGATCTCGAGCTCCGGACCGAGCGGCGTGGGTTTCAGGTAGTCGACCCGGAGCGCGGCCGTCACGAAGCGGGGGGAGGGGGCGTCGCCGACGTCGCGGCCCTCCGCCCGGAGCGTCGCGGCGGCCGCCGTCCCCATCGCATGACAGTCGATCAGCGAGGCGATCAGGCCGCCATACACGTACCCGGGAAGCGCCATGTGCTCCGGTGCCGGCCGGAAGCGGGCGACCGTGTCCTCGCCCTCCCAGCGGGTTTTGAGCTGCAGGCCGTGCGCGTTGAGGCGGCCGCACCCGTAGCAGTGCGAGAAGTCGTCGGGATAGAAATCCTGAACGGCGTGGGCCGGCGGTTCGCGCACGTCAGCGGCTCCCGAGGATCTCGGTCTTGTCCGGCAGATTGGGAACGACGCACAGGAACTCGAACGGCTCGCCCGGCTGGGCCTCGTACCAGTGCGGTGTGCCGGCCGGGATGTAGACGACGTCGCCGGCGCGCACGTCGTGCACCTGGTCGCCGATGCCGATCCGCGCGCGGCCGCGCAGCACGTACTGCTCGTGCTCGACGGTATTGGTGTGCTTCGGCATGCCGCCGCCCGGCTGCATGATGAAGCGGCGCAGCGCGAAATGCGGCCCTTCGTCGGGCCCGATCAGCATCTGGCGGGTCGTGTCCTTGCCGGCGGTCACCGCCTGGGCGGTGACGTCGTCGGCGTGCTTCACGGACGGCGTGGTGCTCATGGGCGCGGGTCCTTGATCTCGTGGCCGGTGAATCCGTTCATCATACACAAGTAGACCGAGAGGGGAGGCAGCCCCACTCCGGCGCGTCGTTCGTCCAGGTGGGCGATGTCCTCGATGGGCCGGAATTCGTTGGCCCACGTGAGCTGCGTACCGTAACGCTGCGGCCGGCCGTCGCTGACCAGGACGCGGTCCTCGAGCATCGCCAGGTCCGTCGGCGAGACCTCCCCCGGGGGCAGCGCCCGCATGCGCCGCAGCACCTCGTGTTGCAGGCCGCCGATATGCTGGGCCAGGAGCCAGGCGGCGGACGCGCCGTCCGCACCCACCAGGCTGCGGCCGGGCCAGCCGTCGTGGTCCATGATGGACCGCAGCGCCGCCGAATCAGCCGAATCGCGCACCGCCATGCGGTGCACGAATCCCGAGTCCCGCATGGAATCGGCGGCGCTGGGAACATCCCGCACTGCCTGGTCGGCCCGGGCGAGCGCCAGCAGGCGGGCGCGCAGGGAGTCGTTGGTCCAACGCCGGGCGGTGTCGCCGCTCCAGGCGGCCTGCACTTGGTGCCAGCGCGTGGTGGTATCGTGCGCGATGCAGGCGCTCACCACGGAATCGGCGTGCGACTGCTGCGCCGCACCGGGAACGGCGGGAAACAGGGAGAGTACCAGCAAGACATCCCTCACGGCTGCGGCGTACTCCGCAGTGGCGTGCGGCAGGCGGGCCAGCCGCCCGGCTGTCCGTTCGGGGCCGGCTGGAACACGTCGCGACGCGCGCGCGCCATCCGCTCCGGGTCCTCGGCGGCGAGGTAGGCGAGCATCGCCACCAGCGTCGCGTTGTTCCGGATGTCGTCCCAGGAGATCTTGTCGTAGGTGTCGCGGTTCGTGTGCCAGGTGTAGCGGAAGTAGTCCCAGTCGCCCGACCCCAGCCCGAAGCCCGTCGCGCCGCACGTGACGAAGGAAGCGTGGTCGGTGCCGCCGCCGCCCGGGGAGCCGGGGAAGCTGAACTTGATGCTGCGCGTCAGGTCCGCCGGGATCTGCGACAGGTAGCGCGCGAGGTTCCCCGCGGCCAGCGTGAAACCGGACGCGCTCATGTTCTCGATGCGGCCGGTCCCGTTGTCCTGGTTGAAGAGCGCCTGCAGGCTGTCGACGATCGGCGGATGGTCCTGCACGAACGCGCTCGAGCCGTTCAGCCCCTGTTCCTCGCTGCTCCAGTGCCCCACGAGAATGGTGCGGCGCGGGTGGGGGTAGGCGAGCTGCAGGATCCGCATCGCCTCGAGCATCGTGATCGTGCC
>DATDED010000104.1:0-7728 GCA_036523455.1 Gemmatimonadales bacterium | reverse complement strand
ACGGGCACGCTGCTGGGTCGCAGCAGCAGCACGACGGCCTCGAACACGCCGACGCCGCCGGGAATCGGAAGAAAGAGCGTCGCGAACGCGGCGACCAGAAACGCGGTGAGAAAGGAGAAATACGGAACGGCGGTGACGCCGGCGAGCAGGATGAACAGCGGTGCGGAGGAGAGGAGCCAATCCGCGACCGAGATCCCGAGCTGCGCCAGCGCGATCCGCAGGCTGGGAATCGAGAACGTGCGGCCCAGCACGCGCACGGCGCCGCGCCCCAGCCGGGCCACGAGCAGGTAGGCGGCGACGCCGGCGAGCAGCAGCACGCCGAGCGCGCGGCCGGGCAGCGCGAAGGTATGGGCGCCCGCCCCGGTGGGATCGAGCAGCAGCGCGAGGCCCGCGAGGCCGGCGAGGCCGAGCGCGTACGTCATGACGTTGAAGCCGGCGACCGTCACGGCTCCGGTCGCCGTCAGCCCGAGCGCGCGGTACATGCGGTAGCGGACGCCGCCGGCGGTCACCATGGAGGCCGGGGCGTTGTTGCTGACCGCGAAGCTCACGAACGAGGGGATCAGCATCCGGTGCAGCGGAAGGTCCAGGCCGAGGAACCGGAAGGCGACCCAGTCGTAACCGATCAGCGCGAGGTAGCCGAGCCCGCTGATCAGCGCGGCGAGCAAGATGAGGGAAAAGGGAATCGCGCGCAGCGCGGCGAGGATGTCGCGCAGCGGGTAGTCGTGTAGCACCCGGTCCAGCGCCCACAGGGCCAGGCCGAACAGCAGCAGGTTCAGCGCCGGAACGATTTCCGCGCGCCAGCGGGCGGCCGCGCTCACCTCAACGCTTCTCGAATCGTCCGGTTCGTTCGCCGATCACGATGCGATACACCACGGCGGGGCGCCCGGTCACGTCGGCGCGGTGCACGGTGGACGGGTCGAGGCCGTGAGAGGGAACGGCCGTCTCGCTGGTGACCAGGGGCAGCAGCCGGTCCATCAGCAGGCCCATCGCATGGGCCGCGGCCGTGCCGCGCAGCTCCTCGAACCGGCCCCAGACGATCACGCTCTGCCAGTTCGCGAGGGATTCCATGTGGTCGATCTCGAAGCAGACCTCGGGATTCTCCCGCATCATGGCGACCTTCATCCCGTCTCCGGTGTGCCCGTAGATCGCGGCGCCGTCGTACACGTAGGTGACCGGCACGACGTAGGTGCGCCCGCCGGCGTGGCAGCCGAGCCGTCCCACGCTTTCGGAGCGCAGCAGCCGGTCGATCTGTGCATCGGTCAACGTTCCGAGCATCGTCCCCCCTGTCTTCACAATCTCATCATTGCGCCTGCTGTACGATGGAAACCAGTGGACCTGCGAGACCCGTACCGGAGCCGATATGAAGCGGAAAACCACTACTGACGCGGCCACGACCGCGCAACTCGAAGCGCGGATTCCACCTCCCGCGCACCCTCATCGGCGCCAGGTGCCGTTGCCCTGGCACCAGCCGAAGTCCCCCGAAGACGATCCCGACGCGCCGCGGCGCCTGCAGGCGATCCTGGACAGCCCCGGCTACCGCCAGGCGGACCAGGACGTCGACTTCCTCAACCGCGACGAGACGCGAGGCCTGCGCCTCCAGGTCGACTACCTCAAGCCGGAGCTGCTGCTCGAAGCGCACGGCATTCAGGATACCATCGTCGTCGTCGGCAGCACACGGATCGCCGAGCCGGCGGCCGCTCGGCGGAGGGTGGCGGCGCTGCGCGACGCCCTGGCGGGCAGCCCCGACGACCGGGACGTGGCGCACCGGCTCGAGGTAGCGGAGCGGATCCTGGCCAACAGCGTGTACTACGACGTGGCGCGGGAATTCGGCCGGCTGGTGGGAGACGGCGCCCGACCCGGCGTCCGCGCCGTCATCACGACGGGTGGGGGCCCGGGCATCATGGAAGCCGCCAACCGGGGGGCCTTCGATGTGGGCGCCGAGTCCATCGGGTTCAACATCGCGCTGCCCCATCCGCAATTCCCCAATCCCTACATCACGCCGGAGCTGTGCTTCCGCTTCCACTACTTCGCCCTGCGCAAGCTCCACTTCCTGTTGCGGGCCAAGGCGCTCGTGGCGTTCCCCGGCGGGTACGGCACGCTCGACGAGGTGTTCGAAGCGCTCGCCCTGGTGCAGACGCGCAAGATCCGGCCGTTTCCCATCGTCCTGGTGGGCGAGCGGTTCTGGCGCCGGGCATTCGACGTCGATTTCCTGGTCGAGGAGGGCGTGATCGAACCGGAGGACCGCGAGCTGTTCTGGTTCGCCGAAACCGCCCGCGACATCCTCGATGGGATCCGGCATTGGCATGCGCTCACCGAGCACGTGCCCTAGCCTCGAGGTCGGACGACGCGGAGCCGCCGAGCGCCGGCGATGATCGACTCGACCGCGGCGCGGTCCAGGGTCTCGTGCTCGAGCAGAGCCGCGGCCAGCGCGTCGAGGGCCGGCCGGTTAGCCGAGATCAGCTGGCGGGCGCGGGCGAGTGCGTCCTGAACCAGGCTGTGGACTTCGTGATCGACGAGCTCCGCCATGTGCGGGGACACCGAGCGGCGCGACAGCACCTCCCGGCCCCAGAGCATGACTTCACCAGGCTCGCCCACGGTGACCGGGCCGATCTTCTCGCTCATGCCGAATTCGGTCACCATGCGGTGCGCCAGCTCCGTCGCCTGCCGCAGGTCGTTGGCGGCGCCCGTGGAGATCTGGTCCGGTCCGAACACGATCTCCTCGGCGACACGGCCGCCGTACGCCACCGCCAGCCGGCCGAGGAGAAAGGCTCGCGGGTGACTGTGGCGGTCTTCCTCCGGCAGGGAGAACGTGACCCCGAGCGCGCGTCCCCGCGGCACGATCGTGACCTTCTGCACCGGATCGAGACCCGGAATGAGCGAGTTCACGAGGGCGTGCCCGGCCTCGTGGAAGGCGGTGAGACGGCGCTCCTCGGCCGAGAGGACCAGGCTGCGGCGCTCCATTCCGAGCATGACCTTGTCCTTGGCGTCCTCGAAGTCTCGCTCGTCCGCGCTTTCCTTGTTGCGTCGGGCCGCGAGAAGAGCTGCCTCATTGACGAGGTTCGCCAGATCCGCCCCCGACAGCCCCGGCGTGGCGCGCGCGATGGCGGTCAGGTCCACGTCCTTGGCGAGCCGGATCTTGCGCACGTGCACCGCCAGGATCTGCTCGCGCGCTCGGACGTCGGGCAGCTCGACCACGATCTGCCGGTCGAACCGGCCGGGGCGCAGCAGGGCGGGATCGAGCACGTCCGGTCGGTTGGTGGCCGATAGCACGACGACGCCTTCCGTGGGCTGGAAGCCGTCCAGCTCCACGAGCAGCTGATTCAGCGTCTGCTCCCGCTCCTCGTGCGCGGTGGTGAGACCGGCGCTGCGCTGCCGGCCCACGGCGTCGAGCTCGTCGATGAAGATGATCGAGGGCGCGTGCGCCTTCCCCTGCTGAAACAGGCTGCGCACGCGGGACGCGCCGACGCCGACGAATAGCTCCACGAAGTCGGCGCCGGAAATGGAGTAGAACGGGACCCCCGCTTCGCCAGCCACAGCCCGCGCCAGGAGGGTCTTGCCGGTCCCCGGCGGCCCGACGAGCAGCACACCCTTGGGCAGGTGTCCGCCGACGCGTTGGAAGCGCGCCGGGTCCTTGAGGAAATCGATCACTTCCTGGAGTTCGGCCTTCGCCTCGTCGGCGCCGGCGACGTCCGCGAAGGTGACCTGCGGCTGCTCCCCGGCGACCGTCCGCGCCCCCACCTGCCCGAACGACAACGCCCGCTCCGCTCCGCCACGCATCTGCCGCAGCATCAGGAACCAGATCCCGAGGAGTAACAGCCACGGGAGCATGCCCACCAGGATGGTGATCAGCGACGACGTGGGCTTGCCGGCCCGGATGGGAACGCCGCGCGCCTCGAGCCGGGCCACCAGCGGCGCGGGATCTACCATCGGCAGCGCGGTGCGGAACTTCTGGACCTCCACGTCACCGACCCGAATTGGGGCCTTCAGCTCGCCCAGCAGCTGCTGATTCTCGGTGAGGATCTCCGCCTCGACGAGGTTGTCACGGTCCAACTCGCGCAACAGATCGGTATAGGACAGGTCGGCGCGCTCGTCGCTGGGGGAGAGGACGCGCACCACCATCGTCACGGTCACGAGCACGAGCAGCCAGGGCACGAGGCGGCGCAGGATGGTCGCCGGGCGTTTCGCCGGTGATTTCACGGCCACGAGGATTCCTCAATTCCGACACCATCGATCGCCGTGCCGCACGTAGGGCAACGGCCCGCCTTGAGGCGGTTGGCGACGACGACGTGCCCATGACGCTCGATGAGCAGCTCCCCGCAGCCGTAGCACCAGGTGTTCTCGCCTCCTTCGCCCGGGACGTTCCCCTCGTAGACGTAGCGCAGTCCGGCGTCGAGTCCGAGCGTCCGGGCGCGGCGCAGAGTCGCGATCGGGGTTGGCGGCCGGTCGAGCATCTGGTAGGTGGGATAGAACTGCGTCACGTGCCAGGGCACCTCGGCGCTGACCGACCGGACGAAACGGGCGATGTCGCGCAGCTCGTCGTCCGAATCGTTGATGCCCGGGATGACGAGGGTGGTCACCTCCACCCAGACGCCGAGATCGTGATAGAGGCGAATGGCTTCCAGCACCGGGGCCAGGCGCGCACGACTGATGTGCGTGTAGCTCTCGTCGCGGAAGAACTTGAGGTCGACGTTGATGGCGTCGAGCACCGGGGCGATGCGGCGGATCGGGCCCTCGCTCGTGAAGCCGCTGGACACGAACACGTTCTTGAGCCCCGCGTCCCGGGCGAGCACCGCCGTGTCGTAGGCCAGCTCGAAGAAGATCGTCGGCTCGGTGTAGGTGTAGGCGATCGAGCGGGCGCCCGAGCGGACGGCGGCGTCCACGATCTCCTGCGGCGTGACGGCGCGGCCCGGTATCTCCTCCGTTAGACTGGCGAGCGCGGGGCAGACATCGTGCGGAGCCGCTTCGTCCTGCCATGCAGTTTTGCGAGGCAAATGAGTCTTGGGCCACTGCGACATGTCCCAGTTCTGGCAATACGTGCAGCGCAGGCAGCAACCTACGGTGGCGATCGAGTAAGCGGTCGAGCCAGGGAAGAAGTGGAACAGCGGTTTCTTCTCGATCGGGTCGACGTGGGAAGCGGCGATTCGGTCGTACACGAGCGTGTACAGGGTGCCGTGGTGGTTTACCCGGACGCCGCATGCCCCGAGCACCCCGTCGGCGATCCGGCAGTCGTGGGGGCAGAGCCGGCAGTGGACCCGCCCGTCCGGCAGCCTCTCGTAGAACATCGCCTCGCGCAGGCGGGTGGGGCTCGCCAACTGGGTCGTCGGCATGTGCTTCACACGCTCCTCGCTCAGGTACCGCTCGACGCTAGCTGTTCGCGGGTGACCGGGGGGACCAAGTCGCCGTGAGGTTCCCTTCAGGTAGCCGGGACCTTTCGGAGCATTCAGCGAATGCACGGCTCCCAGTCCTATCGAGAGATCATGGGCAAACTGAGAGCGGAGCGGTCCCGGGGATCCGATGCTCGAGCAGACTTTTCGCTACCCGGTGGCCGCATGGACGGTGGACGAGGCGAGGGTCCGGGAGCATGGTGGCGTGCGCTTCGAGGCGGCCGTTCGCGGTCCCGAACAGTTGCCGAATCATCGCGAGCGAGGTGCTACGTAAGTCCCCTTGCGGTCTCCGGCGCCGGGCGTATGCTGAACTCCAGATCTCCACGGGAGACGGGGAGGCTTCGCGACCGGCAACGGAGACGAAGCCGTCGATCCGAGTGATCACCTTCCGTGGAGCGGTGAGGCCGATCGCGAGCCTCATCCACGCCGGGGTGGCGCTCCGGCGTGCAGTGCAAGAGGTCGATCAGCGAGTCGACCGATCGCAGCGCCCGCACCGGTGAACCATGGGGCTCGACAAGCCCCACGGGGATGGAAGCCGGAGCTCCCAAAGCCAAACCGCAAACGCAACAGTTAGGCGGTCGCTGCGGGAAGAAGAACGAGGAAGTGAATTCCCCGGCTCCGGGTAACCGGTGCGTAGGCGGCCCGCCCTCCGATCCACAGCGCGGAGGAGCGGGCCGCCTGTTTTGTGCCGACCGGGCCGCTCGTCGATTCCTTCATCTGCCCCTCAATCCTCCTTTAGCTGGCGTGGAGGAGACTGCATCACGAGGTGCAGATGCCAGCGACGACGGTCGTTAACCCCCGCGGTCCCGCCGCGCCCAACCTGATCGACTACGCCGAGGCTCGGGCGACGTTCACGTGGGACGCGGCGCGCTCCGACCTCGACGGCCTGCCGGGAGGCCGCGGCCTCAACATCGCCCACGAGGCCGTGGACCGTCATGCGGCGGGACCGGCGGCCCGGCATCTGGCAATCCGCTGGCTTGGGAAGGACGGAACGATCCGCGACTACAGCTACGCGGACCTGCGCCGCCTCAGCAACCGGTTCGCGAACGCCCTCCGGCGTCTGGGAGTGACCGCCGGGGACCGGGTGTTTCTGCTCGCCGGCCGGATCCCCGAGCTGCCGATCGCGCTGCTCGGCGCCTTGAAGCAGCGAACCGTTTGCGCGCCGCTCTTCTCCGCGTTCGGGCCGGAGCCGATCCGTTCACGGCTCGACATAGGGCAGGCGCGGGTCCTGGTCACCACCAGGACGCTCTACGAGCGCAAGGTCGCCCCGCTGCGGGACCGGCTGCCGTTTCTCGAGCACGTGATTCTCGTGGGCGACGCTGCGGGTGCGCCGCCCGGGACGCTGAGTTGGGACCGGCTCATGGAGCAGGCGAGCGAAGACAACACCATCGAGCCGACCGCCCCCGAGGATCCGGCGCTGCTGCACTTCACGAGCGGCACGACGGGGACCCCCAAGGGCGCGATCCATGTGCACGACGCCGTCGTCGCCCATCACGCGACGGCCCGGCTGGCGCTCGACCTGCGCCCCGGCGACGTGTACTGGTGCACCGCCGATCCCGGGTGGGTCACCGGTACGTCGTACGGGATCGTGGCCCCGTTGTCGCTAGGCGTGACGAGCGTGGTGGACGAGGCTGATTTCGACCTCGACCGGTGGTGCTCGATCCTCAGAGACCAGCGGGTCACCGTCTGGTATACCGCGCCGACCGCGATCCGCATGATGATGAAGGCCGGGACGGCAACCGTCCGGCGCCTCGCCTATCCAGCGCTCCGCTTCCTGGCGAGCGTGGGGGAGCCGCTCAATCCCGACGCCGTCCGCTGGGGCGCGGAAGCGTTCGATCATCCATTCCATGACAACTGGTGGCAGACGGAGACGGGCGCGATCATGATCGCGAACTTCGCCGGCATGGAGATCCGCCCCGGTTCGATGGGCCGCCCGGTTCCCGGCATCGATGCGGCGATCGTGCGACGGCGGGAGTCCGGGGGAGTGGACGTGATCGAAGCGCCCGGCGAGGAAGGCGAGATCGCCCTCCGGCCCGGCTGGCCGTCGATGTTCCGCGGCTACTGGAACGAGCCGGAGCGCTACGCGAAATGCTTCGCCGGCGGCTTCTATCTGACCGGTGACCTCGCCCGCCGCGACGCGGAGGGCTACTTCTGGTTCGTCGGACGCTCGGACGACGTCATCAAGACGTCCGGACACCTCATCGGCCCGTTCGAGGTGGAAAGCGTCCTGCTCGCCCATCCGGCCGTCGCTGAAGCCGGGGTCATCGGGAAGCCCGATCCCGTGGCACTCGAAGTGGTGAAGGCGTTCGTCTCGCTGAAAGATGGCTACGCGCCCGACGACGCG
>DATDED010000103.1:0-2315 GCA_036523455.1 Gemmatimonadales bacterium | reverse complement strand
GCCGAGCGCAATGCGGTACGTGCGCTCGACGGTGCCGATGAGGAACATCGGGGTGATCTGGTTGCCGTTGGCGTCGGGCAGGGGATAGGGGGTGTCGATCTTGCCCTCCCCCTGGCGCTGGAAGGTGAGCTCCGGCGTCAGCAGCCCGAGATGCCCCGCGGGGATCGTGAGGAAGGCGGAGAGCTGGTCGTCGTCGGAGAAGTTCCGCCCGATGCCCACGCCCTGATCGGTGAAATTCTCCAGCGGATTGGCGGTGCGGAGCGCGAGGCTCGACACCTGGGTGTACCAGGCGTGCCACCCCAGCGTCTCGCCCAGAGCCCCGTAGCCGGCAATGGTGAAAGCCCAGCGGTCCTGCTTCTGGTTCCGCTTGTTGAACCAGAAGTCGTCCAGCGCCCCCTGCACCTGGAGCGTGGTCCGCCGTCCCACCCGCCACGTGGCGTCCATCCCGATCATGACGTTGCTGCCGGTGTCGGCGATGCCGAACGAGTTGGCCAGCACGCTCGGCGAGAGCGGGTTGGCGAACGGCGTCTCCAGCGTGCGGCCCACGCCCTGGATGAGCGTGGACTCCCAGAGCGCGAGCCGGAACCGGTGGCTCAGCCGCGCCTCGAGCCGGTGCACGAAGTAGTACCGGTTGACCGATTGGCCGATGCTGTCGGTCTCGGGCCTGAGGTCGGAAGCCAGCGCGCTGAGCCGCACGTCCTTCGTGCCCAGCTCCAGCTCCAGTCCCTGGCGCTCGAAGGACACGTCGCTGAGCGGAATTCCCGGCAGCCCGACGGGGCCCCAGTTCCGCTGGAGCTGTCCGTACGTCAGCGAGCCGTACTTGAACTGGGCGCTGAGGTACCCTTCGATGAGCCGGCCGGTGACGTTCTTCTGCGCCGTGTTGGGCCAGTCGGGATTGCCGATCAGGCTGGGCTCGAGCGACGCCCGGGTGGCCCCGGCGATCGGCCCCAGCACGCCCCGGAGCGCCAGGTCGCCGTACGGATTGGCCGTCCCCGGTCCGCCCAGGTGGAGCGGGTCACGCCGCTTCTGGGTGTAGGCCTCGCCGCCCACCCGCGCCTCCACGCCCCACCACGCCTCCGCGGGCACCAGGTCCGCGGCCAGGCTCTCGTGCAGCCGGTGGATCACCGCGCCGGCCGGCGCCGCTGGCGCCGTGTCGGCGGCGGAAAGCACGCGCACGGCGTCGCCGATGCGGAACGGCCGGATCATCGGCGACGGATCGTCCACGTCTCCCCGCGCGATGAGGTGCTCGAGCAGGGGAAGACGGGGGTCGTCGAGCGGGAGATAGGGCGAGGCCTGCGCCGCCGCGGACGTCGCGGCCGCCAGGGAAACCAGCGCTGCGCCCATGAACGCGCGCATGTCGGAGGGCATGGGCGCGAAAGCTAAACACGCGGGCTCCGGCGCGCACGACGAGCGCGAACCCTGCGCTATATTGAGCGCTGCCGCGCGGGATTTCGATGCCGGCCCGACG
The DNA here is from genome assembly GCA_036523455.1 of Gemmatimonadales bacterium. Taxonomy (GTDB): domain Bacteria; phylum Gemmatimonadota; class Gemmatimonadetes; order Gemmatimonadales; family GWC2-71-9; genus DASTHG01. The sequence continues at coordinate 847 of DATDED010000103.1, read as the reverse complement.
CTCCCGATAGGATAGAATGACGGCGAAACAGGACAACCTCGATCCGCAAACCCGGGACCTTGCCCGTTTCGCGGCGGCCATCGCCCAGGGCTACGAGCCGGAGCTGCGCGAGCGGGTCGCCCCGCTCCGGAGCTCCCAGGTGCCGGCGCAATGGGTCGAGGAGCTTCTGCTGCAGTCGGTGTTGATGTGCGGGTATCCGCGCACCCTGGTGGCCTTCATGGTCTGGCGCAAGTTCGGCGGCGTTCCGGCGCCGCAGGATGATCCCGACGCGCAGTACGCCAACGTCGAGGCCTGGACCAGGCGCGGCGAGGAAACCTGCGCCCTGATCTACGGCGACAACTACGCCAAGCTGCGGGACAGCGTTCGCGCGCTCCATCCCGCCATGGACACCTGGATGATCACGGAGGGGTACGGCCGAACGCTGTCCCGCCCGGGGCTGGACCTCACCCGGCGCGAGCTGTGCACGGTGGTCCAGACGGCGGTGCTGGAGACGCCGCGCCAGCTGCACTCCCACCTGCGCGGCGCGCTCAACGCCGGCGCCACCTTCGGCCAGATCGAAGGCGTGCTCTCCATCGTGAACCCGCTCCTCTCCTTCGACCAGTGGAAGAAGGTCAAGGAGCTCTGGAAAACCGTGCGAGAGGGGTGGGGTCCGGGCCAGTGATGTTCGTCGATCGCGTGGTCGTCCGGGTCGCGGCGGGCACCGGTGGGTCCGGTGCCTCTTCGTTCGCCCGGTTCAAGTACAAGCCAAAGGGCGGCCCCGACGGCGGCGACGGGGGCAAGGGCGGGAGCGTCTTCATCCGGGGAGACGCCAACCTCGCCACCCTCCTCGACTACCGCTACCACAACG
>DATDED010000102.1:0-3618 GCA_036523455.1 Gemmatimonadales bacterium | reverse complement strand
CCCGGGTTGGTCCCAATGGCCACGGTGACGCTGTTGGTTGCGGTCGTCACCCGGTTGCCACCGGCGTCGCGGATTTCGACCTTGACCGCGGGGGTGATGGCCAAGCCCGCCGCGGCGTCGGACGGCTGGACGAGGAATCCGAGCTTCGCGGCGGCCCCGACCGTGATGTTGAAGGTGCTCGAGGTGCCGCTCGCGAGACCCGATGCGGTCGCGGAGAGCCGGTACCCGGTCCCCGCGCTGTCGATGCTCAGGTTGCTGAACGTCGCCAGGCCGCTCGAGGCGGCGAGCGTGGTCGTTCCCGACAGCGTGCCGCTGCTCGGGTTGGTACCGATCGCCATAGTGATGCTGTTGCCGGCGGTGGTGACGCGGTTGCCGCCGGCATCGCGCACCTCCACCTGCACGGCTGGGGTGATGGCCGCGCCGCCCGGCGTATTCGCCGGCTGGACTCGGAAACCGAGCTTCGTGGCCGGGCCGACCGTGATGTTGAACGCATTCGACAACGCAGCTGTGAGCCCGGACGAGTTGGCGCTCAGCGTATAGCCAGTCGCCGCGCTGTCGATGCTCAGATTGCTGAACGTCGCCACGCCGCTTACGGCCGCCCTGGTCACTGTCCCGGACAGGTGACCGTTCTTCGGGTTCGTGCCGATCGCGAGGATCACGCTGTTCGTGGCGCTAGTCACGCGGTTGCCGCCGGCATCCTGGATTTCGACCTGCACGGAGGGGCTGATCGTCGCCCCGCCGGCCGCGTTGGACGGCTGCACGAAGAACCCGAGCTTGGTCGCTGTGCCAACGACGATGTCGAAACTGTTCGACGTCGCACCGATGAGCGATGTGGCCGACGCGGTGAGGTCGTAGCCGTTCCCGGCGTTGTTGATGCTCAGGTTCGAGAACGTCGCCACACCGTTCACTGCGGCGAGCGTCGTCGTCCCCGACAGCGTGCCGGGGCCCGGATTGGTGCCGATCGCCACAGTGACGCTGTTGGTGGCCGTCGTCACCTTGTTCCCGCCCGAATCGCGGACTTCAACCTGCACCGCAGGGGTGATGGTCGCTCCGGGCGAGGTCGTGGAGGGCTGCACCAGGAACGCAAGCCTGGCCGGCGCACCTACGGCGACGTTGAAGGCATTCGAGGTATCGGCGGTCAGCCCACCCGAGGTGGCCGTCAGCGTGTAGGCGGTCCCCACACTGTCGATATTGAGGTTGCTGAACGTCGCCACGCCCGCGACCGCGGCCTTGCTGACCGTGCCGCCGAGTTGTGCGTCCGCGGTGCCGGTCCCGGTGGTGATGGCCAGACTGACGCTCGCGGTGGAGGCCGTGAGATTGCCGCTGGCATCGAGAATTCGCACCGTCACAGCGGGGGAAATGGTGGCGCCGCCCGTCGTCGAGGTCGGCTGCTGGCCGAACGCCAGCTTGGCCGCCGCGCCCGCGGCGATGTTGAACGTCGCAGACGTGGCGCTGGTCGGTCCCGTCGCCGTGGCGCTCAGGGTGTATCCGGTCCCGACCTTGTCGATGCTGAGGTTCGAGAATGTCACCACGCCGCTCACGGCCGGCACGCTGAGCGTGCCCGTGAGGGTTCCACTCCCCGGATTGGTCCCGATCGCCATCCCGACATCGCCCGTGAACCCGGTCGCGGTATTCCCCTGGACATCCCGCGCCGTCACCACTACCGCGGCCATGGTTGCCCCGGCGGCCGTGTTGATGGGCTGAGTGGTGAAGGCGAGCTGGCTCGCGGGACCGGGCGTGATGTTGAACGCCACGCTGGTATCGGAGGCCAGGCCACTGGAAGTCGCCCGGATGGTGTACCCGTTCGCGGCCTTGTTGATGCTGAGACCCGGGAAGGTCGCCACCCCCGCCGAGGCGTTGCGGGTCTTGGTCCCGGAGAGCGTCCCGCCGCCGGGGTTGGCCAGCAGCGCAACGGTCACACTGTTGACGGCCGTACCGACGCGATTGCCGAAGGCGTCCACGATCTCGACCTGAATGTCCGGCGCAATCGAAACCCCGGCCGTGACAGAGGTCGGCTCCACGAAGAAGTGCGCCCGGCTGGGCGTCGCGGGCGCGATGTTGAAGTCGGCTGAAATGGCCGAGGTGAGCGCCGGGGAAGACGTAGCCTGGAGCGTGTAGCCCGTGCCGGCCTTGTCGATACTCAGTCCGGAGAACGAGGCGACACCGGCCGACGCGGCAACCGTCTTGGTGCCCGAAAGCGTGCCGCCGCTCGGGTTGTCGAAGATGGCGACGGTGATGTTGCGCGTGTCGGTGGTGGCGCGGTTGCCCGCGGCGTCCAGGACCTCCACCTGCACGGCCGGCGAGATGGGAGAACCGGCGGTGTCGTTCGAGGGCTGGACGAAGAACCCGAGGTGATCCGGCGTGCCGCCCGTAATGTCGAAAGTCGATGACGTCGCCCCGGTAAGGGCGCCCCCGGCGGCGGTCAGGGTGTAGCCCGCTCCGCCGTTGTCGATGCTCAAATTTGAGAAGGTGGCAACCCCTGCGACCGCGGCCTTCGGATTGGTCCCCGTGAGGATGCCGCCGGAGGGGTTGGTGCCGATCGCCAGGGTGATGCTCGTGGTCGCCGATGTGACGCGATTCCCGCCGGCGTCCCGGACCTCCACCTGCACCGCCGGCGTGATCGACGCGCCGCTCGCCGTGTTCGAGGGCTGCACCAGGAAGCCGAGCTTCGCGGCCGGTCCCACCGTGATGTTGAAGGGACTCGACGTCGCCGCCGTGAGGCCCGTGGCATTGGCGGTCAGCGTGTAGCCCGTGCCCGCGCTGTCCACCGTCAGGGTGCTGAAGCTTGCGACACCTGCCGAAGCCGCGACGGTCTTCGTGCCGCCCAGGGCGCCGTTGTTGGGGTTCGTGCCGATGGCCACCGAGATGCTGTTGGAAGCCGATGTGACACGATTCCCGCCCAGGTCCCGCACCTCCACCTGCACGGCCGGAGCGATCACCGCACCGCCGGTCGTGCTCGCCGGCTGCACCAGGAAGCCGAGCTTCGCCGCAGCGCCGACGGTGACGTTGAACGCGTTCGACGTCGCCCCTGTGAGCCCGGTCGTGGCCGCGGTCAGCGTGTAGCCGATTCCGGCGCTATCCACGTTGAGCGTGCTGAACGTGGCCAATCCGTTCACGGCTGCCACGGTCTTGGTCCCCGACAGCGTCCCGGCATTCGGATTCGTGCCGAGGCCGATGGTGACGCTGTTGGTCGCGCTCGTGACCCGGTTCCCGCCCGCGTCCTGGATTTCGATCTGGACGGCCGGGTTGATCACGGCCCCTCCGGGCGTGTTCGACGGTTGCGCGAAGAATGCGAGCTTTGTCGCCCCACCGACCGCGATGTTGAACGGCGTCGACGTCGCGGTGGGGAGCCCCCCGCCGGAGGCGGTCAGGGTGTATCCGTTCCCGTCCTTGTCGATGCTCGCGCTCGGGAACGTCGCGACTCCGCTCACTGCAGCGATGGGACCACTCCCGGACAGGGCCCCCCCCGTCGGGTTGGTGCCGATGGCCAGGGAGATGCTCGTGGTGGCCGTGATGACGCGGTTCCCCCCCGCGTCCCGGACCTCGACCTGGACGGCCGGGGCGATGGCGACGCCACCCGCCGTGCTGGTCGGCTGCACCAGAAACGCCAGGCTCGCC
>DATDED010000101.1:0-1653 GCA_036523455.1 Gemmatimonadales bacterium | reverse complement strand
AGAGGGGCCAGCGAAACGCGGGCGGCTCGTGACCCTGAAGCACGAGCCGATAGTCCAGCGTGAAGGACAGCAGCACGAGCGCCCCTCCCCCGGCCGCGAGCGCCCATATCCAGCCCGGGAAATGGAGTATCCCGCCGCGCGCCCGCAGCGCCAGCAACCACAACGAACCCGCCACCAGCCCCACGCTGACGATCACCGGTGCCAGAACCGGTGCAACCCAGGGCACGGGGATCAGGAAGAGGATATCCGAAGTGAGCAGCGACGGGGGCCATCCGAGCAGCACGCGCAGCCAGGCGTAGTAGCCCAGGTCCCAGATCCCGAAGGCCAGACAGAAGACCAGGAAGCGCTCCCGGAGCTCGCCGCCGGCCAGCACGCCGACGGCGAGGAGCATGACGATCGTGGCAGCCTCTCGGCCTATTTCGACACCGGGAATCCGATCGGCATGGGTCGCGTCCAGCAGGGCGCGCAGATAGACCACGACGGCGGCCTCGACGAACGCCATGGCGATCGCGTAGAGCGCGACCCAGATGAGGCGGCGGCGCCGGATCAAGGCAGCTTCACGGCACAGCGTCCAGCAGCGCGACGAGCGGCTCCCGAGCCGAGCGTTCGGGCGTATGGTCCGCGTCGAGCCGATGAACGGGCCACCCCCGGGCGGCAGCCCGGTCCGCGGCCCATTGGAAAGGATCCGGGCTGTGCGCCGCCTCGACCGTCAGGATGTAAGTCCCGGGCACCCGCCGCCCCGCCGGGTTGATGAGCGCGAGCGTATCGCTGAGGGTGCGAAACGGCTGCGGCACGTCGCGCGGGATGGCGAGCGTATCGGTGACCCACGGCGGCACGCTCATGCCGTCGCGCACCGTGGACCGGATGAACTCCAGTCCGCTGGCCGCCATCAGCGCCAGAGCCGATTCCCCGGAATCGGGCAGCATCGCGTCGATGTAGACGACGCGGTGAATCCGGTCCGGGATGCGATCCACGACGCCCGTGATCACCATCCCGCCGTAGCTGTGCCCCACCAGCACGACGTCGTGCAGGTCTTCCCACCGGATGGTGTTCACCACGTCGGCGATGTGGGTGGACAAGCCGATCTCCGGGGACGCGAGGTGCACGCGCTCGCCCAGGCCCGTGAGGGTGACGCGGACCACCCGGTGACCACGCTGCGTCAGCATCGAATCCACGGCGCGCCAGTCCCACCCGCCACCCCAGGCGCCGTGCACGATGACGTAGGTGTGGTGTGAGTGCTGGCCCTCGACCGGCGTGCCGCCGAGGGCGAGTGAGACGACCGCGACGGTGAGGAGTGTCCGCATGATCTTGTCCGAGCCCTCCTTTGCAGCTAGCGCTGGTGCCGGGTCGCCGGTAGCGCAATAACGTGCGGAGCCCCATCGCCGGAGGCAAGGGACGCGGCTACCTTGGGCCGACAGATCAGCCCTGACCTGGCGAAAGGACAGAGCCCGTGAGCGCCGCATGTCGCAGCGTCTCTGCGTGATGGGGGTCTCCGGCGCCGGAAAGACTCTGGTCGGGACCCTCCTGGCCGGCGCCCTCGGCGTGGCGTTCCTCGAAGGCGACGACCTCCACCCCGCAGACAACGTTCGACGGATGGCGCAGGGAATTCCCCTCACCGACGATGATCGTCGCGCCTGGCTGGCCAGCATCGCC
>DATDED010000100.1:0-3421 GCA_036523455.1 Gemmatimonadales bacterium | reverse complement strand
GGCCGGTGGTCGCCGCGCCGGAGCACCACCCGTTTCGCGAGTTCACGGCCGCCCACCTCTACTGGTGGGTCGCGGCACGTGTCGGGGCCGCATGGAAGGATGTGTCCGGACGCGCGGCCATTCCGGACACCGTGTTCGCCCTGGCCGGAGACGGGCGGGAGGTGTTGGACGCGCTGGCGAAGATGGAGTTCGCCCAGCTGCGGAACGCGAAGCTCGCGGCCTGGTACCTGCGCGACGGCCTGCGCCGCGATCCGCCGGTCACCGGCGGCTACACGCGGGAGCAGCACATCGACCACCTGTGGAACGCGTTGCGCGCTGCGCTGCCGGGGCGCGACGATCTACGACAACGCCTCCACGGAAACATCTTCGATCAGTTCGTCGAGCTGGTGATCGACGTCTACTACTTCCGCAGCGCCGAGGGGCTGAGTTGGGCGATGGCGCGCGAGCTCGAGCGCCTCACGCTGGCGGATGCCGTGGCGGCGTCGGCCAACTTTCCACCCGTCTTCAATCCCTACATGGTGTCCGGGCTGTACGACCCGGCCATCACGCACCGCCTGGCGCTGACCGACGGCGGCGTGTACGACAACCAGGGATTGTCGGCGCTGGTCGAGGAGGAGTGCACCCACATCGTCGCGAGCGACGCGGGTGGCTCGCTGCCGCTGGAGCGCCGGCCGGGCGCCGGCCGCATCCCGATGCTGGCGCGCATCGGCGCCGTCCTGATGGCCGACGTGCGCGGTCGCCAGCTGCACGAGCTGCGCGAGCGACTACGGGCAAGCGAGGCGGGCGGCGCCGCGCGCCCTGGCTCGCGTCTCGAGGCCGTGGCGTTCTTTGAAATGGCTTCGGACGCGCTCGCGGCCGTCCCGGCAGGGCCCAAACCACCGGAGCCCCACCCGGACGCCGAGGCCATCGCGGCGCTGCGCACCGATCTCGACGCCTTCTCCCCGGTCGAGATCGACGCCCTCATCTACCAGGGATACCAGCTCGCGGATCGCTTCGTGCGGACCCATCTCGGATCGACCTTCCTCGGCGATCCGAAGGACGCGCCGCCTCCGCTGGTCGTCGTGGCTCCCGACAGCGCGACGTCGCCTCGCCTCGCGGCCATTCTCCAGGCCGGCGGGCGGCGGCTGTTCCGCGCGGTCGCCCTGTCGCGGCCGCTGCGCTGGGTGCTCTATGCGGCCGGCGTCGCGCTGCTCGTGCTGCTTGGTCGCCGGGACCTGTCGGTCGGGCAGTTGGGGGATCGGCTCGTGAACGGGTTGCGCTGGCTCGGGACCCATCCATTTCTCGTTCCACAGTGGACCATCGAGTGGTCGACACCAAAGGGCGTGCTGCTGCTGGTGATCGTCGCCCTCCTCGTGGGAATCGTGTGGCTCCGCTGGCCGAGGATCGAGGCGGGACTCGCGAACATCCTGGCCGGCCGCCGGGGCGACAGCCTCCCTGCCCACGTCCGGGCGTCCCGGATCGCGCGCGTGGTGGGGCAGTGGCGCCGCAACATCTGGTGGCCGTTCGGGCTCGCGCCGCTGTGGGCGGCTCTGGGGCTGGCCGCGGCGGCTACGGTGGTCTTCGCGTTCGATCTGATACCGGCCCGCCGCAAGTAGCCGCCCCCTTCCACGGGGGCGCGGGTATGAAGGTTCTCGCTGTATACTCCAACTTCCCGCACGGACTTGGACCTATGAACGAGCGCGATCACGAAACCATCGTCACCGTCGCCTACCTCGCGGCCCTGGCCGACGGCCGCACGGCGCCGGCGGAGGACGACGAGCTGCGCGCCGCGTTGGGACGTCTGGGCGTCGCGGATGTCGACGCTGTCGCCCAGCGCGGCAGCGCCGTCCGGGCGCCCCTGGCCGACCTCGCCCGGCAGCTGTCAGGCGACGACGCCCGCCGCCTCGCCTTTGAGACCGCCCTGGTGGTGTGTCACGCCGATGGACCGCTCAACCGCCAGGAGGCCGATTTCCTGGGTGCGCTGCGCAGCGCAATGGGGCTCGCCCCCGCCACGATCGCGGAGCTGGAGCAAAGCGCCGCGGGCCTCGCCGCGGCCCGCACCGCCGGTCCCGTCGAAGTCCGCTCGGGGAAGCCCCCCTCCGACGACGCGCTCGACCAGATGATTCTGCGACAGGCGATGATCGCCAGCGCCGTCGAGCTGCTGCCCGACAAGCTCGCCAACGTCGTGATCCTGCCGCTGCAGCTGCGCCTGGTCTATCAGATCGGCCAGCAGTACGGTCAGAAACTCGACGCGAACCAGATCAAAGACCTGGCCGGCACGCTGGGTCTCGGGGCCGCGGCACAGGTAATGGAAGGGGTGGTGCGGAAACTCGTGGGAGGGGTGACGGGTGGGCTGTTCGGTGGTCTGGTAGGTGGCGCGGGTGGCATGGCGGCGGGCGTCGCCGTGACGTTCGCCGCGACCTACGCGCTCGGCCACGTCGCAAAGCAGTACTACGCCCAGGGGCGGCGGCTCAGCACCCAGGACCTGCGGGAGCTCTTCCAGCGCTTTCAGGGAGACGCCAAGGAGATCTTCCCCAAGGTCCAGGATGAGATCAAGGCCCAGGCGAAGTCGCTCAACCTGAAGAGCCTGCTCGAAGGAACATGACGGACGCCAGGATCGCCCGCATGCCGAGCCCGGTCGGCGAGCTGCTGCTGCTGGCGAACACAGACGGGTTGGCGGGTGTGTGGTTCGAGACCTCCCGCCACGGCCGGCCGCAGGGTACGGAGTGGCCCGCCGACGACGGGCAGGGACGGGCAGGGGCGATCCTGGCGCTCGCCAGGGAACAGCTCGAGGAGTACTTCAACCGGCGACGCACCGTCTTCGACCTGCCCCTCGCGCCCCAGGGGACGCCGTTCCAGCTCCGGGTCTGGCACGCCTTGCGCGCCATTCCATATGGGACGACGGAGAGCTACGGAGGGCTGGCACGACGGATCGGCACGCACACGTCCGCGGCGCGGGCCGTGGGCGCCGCCAACGGGCAGAATCCGATTCCCATCATCGTGCCGTGCCATCGCGTGATCGGAGCGAACGGCGATCTCACCGGATTCGGGGGAGGCCTGGGTCGCAAGCGCTGGTTGCTGGCCCACGAGGGGGCGATTCCGGCCCCTCTTGACGTATCAACGTTTGTTGATGTATAATTGAACCCATGCCGACCGCCTCCCTACCGGACAGCGCGCGTGCCGCACGCTGGTTCCATGCCCTCTCGGATCCGACCCGGCTCGAGATCGTGCGCTTCTTGTCGCACGGTGAGCGATGCGTCTGCGATCTCCAGGACGCGCTCGGCGCGCAGCAGTCGCGCCTGTCGTTTCACCTGCGAGTCCTCAAGGAGTCCGGGTTCGTCACCGACCGCAAGGAGGGGCGCTGGGTGCATTATTCTCTGAACCGCGAGGCATTAGATGAGATCGCCGCATTCGCTGCGGCGGTGCAGCCCGGGAAGCACGC
>DATDED010000099.1:0-11860 GCA_036523455.1 Gemmatimonadales bacterium | reverse complement strand
ATGGTCACAACCAATGAGTAGGCGCCCTCCACCCGTTCCAGCGCGTCCAGCAGCTGGTCCTCGATCTCGCGGGCCTCGGAGCGGGCGATGAGATGCACCAGCACTTCGCTGTCCGAGGAAGTCTGGAAGATCGAGCCTTTGTCCACGAGGTCGGCCCGGAGCTGGGCGGCGTTCGTGAGATTGCCGTTGTGGCCGAGGGCGAGGGGGCCTTCGCGGTAGCGCGCCAGGATCGGCTGCGCATTGGCGAGGATCGAGCTGCCGGACGTCGAGTAGCGGGTGTGGCCGATGGCGACGTCGCCCGGCAGCCCGGCGAGCACCGCCTCGGTGAAGATGTCGGCCACGAGCCCCATGCCGCGATGCGAGCGCGCCACACCTTCTCCATCCACGGCCACGAGCCCCGCGGATTCCTGGCCGCGGTGCTGCAGGCTGTAGAGTCCGAGATAGGCGACGCGAGCCGCGTCGGGAACGCCGGAAACGCCGATGATGCCGCACATGGTTCCGTCTCAGTCCCCCATGCGACGGGGGATCGCGGAGAAATATACTTCCCGGAGGCGGGCGAGCGACGCCCGGATGGCGCCGTCGCGCAGGCGCACGTGGAGCTCGCCACCGGCGCTCCCCACGGCGCCGATGTCGAACGCCGGGACACCATGCTCGGCCGCGAGGGCCGTGATAGCCGCCGCGCGCTCCGGCGCGCAGGTGACGACGGCGCGCGCCTGCGTCTCGCTGAACAGTAGCTCATGGGCCGCTAGTGGGTCGCCGTAACCGGTGAGATCGAGGTCCAGGCCGAAGCCCGCCGCATGGTATGGCCCGCCCATGGCGACTTCAGCCAGCGTCACCCCGAGCCCGCCATCCGAGCAATCGTGCGCCGAGCGGACGAGGCCGCGCTCGGCCGCGGCCACGAGCAGGGTCACGAGGCGTCGCTCGGCGGCCAGATCCACCTGGGGCGCCTCCCCACCGTGGCAATCGAGCACCGTCTCCCAGTAGGCCGAGCCGCCGAGCTCGGCGCGTGTGAGGCCGAGCACGAACACCCGGTCCCCGGCCGCCCGCGCGTGACTCGGCACCGCCTGTTCGGCGCGCGTCAGGAGGCCGACCATGCCGATCACCGGGGTCGGATCCACGGCCCCGCCGGGGCTCTCGTTATAGAAGGAAACGTTGCCGCCCGTCACCGGCGTCTCCAGCACGCGGCACGCATCGGCGATGCCGCGGCACGCCTCGGTGAACTGGAAGAAGACGGCCGGTCGCTCCGGGTTGCCGAAGTTCAGGCAATCGGTAACTCCGTACGGGCGCGCCCCGGTGCACGCGACATTGCGCGCGGCTTCAGCGACCGCGGCCTTGCCCCCTTCGTATGGACGCAGGCGCACATAGCGGGCGTTGCAGGCCGTCGTGAGGGCAAGCCCGAAGTCGGCGTGACGGGTCCGGATGACGCCCGCGTCGCCCCCTGGCGCGATCACCGTGTCCGCCCGGACGGTCGAGTCGTACTGCTCGTACATCCAGCGCTTCGAGGCGATCGGGGGGTGGTCCAGCAGGGTGAGCAGAGCTCTTGTGACATCGGGGAGTGGGGAGTGGGGAGCGGGACGTTCGGCGCGCAAGCGAACCGTCGCTTCGTCTTCGCGGGCTTCCGGGTGATAGACCGGGCAATCCTCCACCAGCGGCTTGCCCGGGATCTCGACCACCACCTGGTCGCCCCAGGTGCAGCGGTACATCCCGTCGTCGGTGACGCGGCCGATGGGCGTCGCGGAAAGCTCCCACTTCGCGGCGATCGCCTGGACCTGCGCCACGCGGTCGTGCTTCGCGACCACGAGCATGCGCTCCTGCGATTCCGAGAGCAGGATCTCGTAGGGCGTCATCCCCGGTTCGCGGGCAGGAACGCGGGCCAGATCGATCTCGACGCCGACGCCGCCGCGCGCCGCCATCTCGGCCGAGGAGGACGTGAGGCCCGCGGCGCCCATGTCCTGGATCGCGACGATGTGTCCCGAGGCGATGAGCTCGAGGCTCGCCTCGAGCAGCAGCTTCTCGGTGAAGGGATCGCCGACCTGGACCTGGGGCCGGCGCCGCTCGCTGTCCCGGGTGAGCTCTTCCGACGCGAACGACGCCCCGTGGATGCCGTCCCGCCCGGTGCTCGCCCCCACGGCGAGCAACACGTTGCCTACACCGTGCGCCGCGGCCGTGATTAGGTCCTGCTCGCGGAGCAGGCCGACGCACATCGCATTCACCAGCGGGTTGCCGGAATACCCGGAGGCGAAGTCCACCTCGCCCCCGAGGGTCGGGACGCCGACGCAGTTGCCGTAGTCGCCGACGCCCCGGACCACGCCGGCGCAGAGATAGCGGTTGCGCGCCTCGTCCAGTGGGCCGAAGCGCAGGCTGTTGAGCAGCGCGACCGGCCGCGCCCCCATGGTGAACACGTCGCGCAGAATGCCGCCGACGCCGGTCGCGGCGCCCTGATACGGCTCGACGGCCGAGGGATGGTTGTGGGACTCGATCTTGAACGCCACCGCCCAGCCGTCGGGGAGGCGCAACACACCGGCGTTCTCCCCGGGCCCCTGGATGACTTGGGGGCCGGTGGTCGGAAATGTCTCGAGCACCGGCCGGGAGTGTTTGTAGGAGCAGTGCTCACTCCACAGGGCCGAGAAGATCCCCAGCTCGGCGAATGTCGGAGTGCGGCCGAGCAGCTTCTCGATGCGGGCGTACTCTTCGCCCGTCAGGTTGTGCTCCCCGACCAGGGCCGGCGTGATCGCCGGATCGCCGGGGAACGGGGCCGGCGGCCGTGTCACGTGTCGGAGGCCTTCGCGCCAGACACGCCTTTCATGACGGCCCGCATTACCCGAGAGATGACGTTGGGATGCGGATGCTTGAGCACCGCTTCGGCTTCGCCGGCATCGAACCAGATTCCGTGGCAGTGAGTGCACTGGTCGATCTGGATCCCTTCCCAATCGCCGGTAATGAGGTCATAGCCGCATTTCGGGCACTTCATGTAGTGCGACTTGCGCTCGGTATCGGCGGCGGTGCGCTGCATCGCGTCGCGCTGCTGACGCAGCAGCTCCGCGTCGCGGCGCGCGAAATACTCGTCCTCGTTGCGACTCGGGGGCGTGGTCATGGGCTCGAGGGTTAGGGGACGTTGGCGACGGGCGTCTTCCCGGGCGGGGAGGACGACTCGCCGCTGTAGCCGTGGCCGCGCCAGCGCACGATCGCGTCCACCACCTTGTCGTTCTGGAGAATCACCACGTCGTCAGTGCCGCAGGTGAGCTCGCAGCCGTTGGGGTAGTGCAGATAGGTGTACTCCCCTGCGTGCCGCACGGCGGATGCCCGCCCCCACACCGACGCCACATCCTGCTGAGTCATGCCGGGGGCGATAGTGCCGGTATCGGCGGAGTTGTAGGGCTCGTCGTGCAACACCGTCTGGGGCGCGCGCGGCGCCGGCGTGCTGGGCGGTGCGGGACGAGGAGACGCGGGCGGCGTCGTGGCGCCCGGCGCCGGGGTCATCGGGGTCGTCTTGGTGCTGCCCGCGGGCGTCATGGGTGTGCCCGGGGCGGGCGCCGGCTGCTTCGTTGTATCTCTGGTCGCGGTCTGGGTGGCTGGTGTCTGGCCACGGTTCCGGCGCTTGTCTAGAGCCTGCTTGATCTTGTCACAGCCCAGCGTGGTGCCCGCCAACAGCGCGCACACCACCAGCATGCTGCGTCGCATGATCAGCCTCCAGGGAAAGAAAGACACGGGCGCCATCGGTGCCGCCGAGAACGGACGCATTGCGCCGCTCGGGGTGCGGCATGATACCAACCACGTTGCGGCCGGCATTCGACACGCCGGCGATGTCGCGGGTCGAGCCGTTGGGGTTCTCACCCACGTAGCGCCAGACGATGCGCCCCTCGGCCTCGAGCTCGGCCGCGGTGCGCTCGTCCGCGACATAGCGGCCGTCGCCGGACGCGACCGGGGCCACGATCTCCTCGCCGGGGACGAAGCCCCGCGTCCAGGGCGTATCGTTCGCTTCCACACGCACCCGGACGGGGCGTGACAGGAACCGCAACCCGACGTTGCGCATCAGCCCACCCGGAAGCAGGCCGGCCTCGCACAGGATCTGGAACCCGTTGCAGATGCCGAGCACGGCGCCGCCGGCGCGGGCATGCGCGGCGACCGCCTCCATCACCGGGGAAAAGCGGGCGATGGCGCCGGAGCGGAGGTAGTCGCCGTAGCTGAACCCACCCGGCAGGATGACGGCGTCCGCCCCGCGCAGATCGGTCTCGCGATGCCACACCTCGTAGGCGTCCGAGCCCGCGGCGCGTGCCGCGTCGATGGTCTCAGTCTCGCAGTTGGAGCCGGGAAACACCACCACGGCGACTCGATGCATCAGGCGGCCTCCACCAGTAGCTGGTAGTCCTCGGTCACGGGATTGGCGAGGAGCCGGTCGCACATCGCTCGGGCCCGCGTCGTTGCCTCATCGCGCGTCGGCGCCTCCAGCCGGACGACGAGGTGCTTGCCGACCCGCACGTCCCCCACGTCGGCGAATCCCAGGGCATGGAGGGCGTGACTCACCGCCTGTCCCTGGGGGTCGAGCAGCGCGGCGCGCGGCATCACGCGGATCTCTACCCGGAAGGCGGGCATCAGTGGCGCCCCCGGGGAGAAATGCCTCGGGAGCGGGGTCCGAACGCGTCGTCCACGCGATCGGCCGAGGCGTCGGTGATCACGATCGGACCGGCGATATCGGTCTCCCCCGAATCGTCGCCGTTCTCGAAGAACCCCAGCAGGGCGGCCCGGGCCACTCCGTAGACCATGTAGACGATCCCCAATGGGAAGAAGAAAGCGTCGTGCTGCCAGATGCCGAAGAACAGGATACTCAGGAGTATGAGGAGCCCCAAGATCCCGCGCAGGGAGTGCAGGCTGGCGCGCGGCATCGCGGCATACCGGACGTTGCTCACCATGAGGATCGTCAAGGCGATCATCAGGAAGTTCAGCAGCAGTGGCCAGGGGAGGCTCCGCAGCTGGGCATACAGCTCGGTCTGCGTGAAGGGATAATAGGTGGCGAGCGTGAGGCCGGCGGCAGGCGAGGGCAGGCCGACGAAGTGCGCCTTCGATTTGCCTGCCTGAGTGATGTTGAACCGTGCCAGGCGGATGGCCGCGCCCATGATGTAGAAGTAACAGAAGATCCACGCCGCCGGGCCGGCCGTGGCGAAATGGAGCTCGTACATGAGGTAGGCGGGGGCCACGCCGAAGCTCACCACGTCCACCAGGCTGTCGAGCTCGGCGCCGAAGCGGGTCCCGGTGTTGGACAGCCGGGCAACGCGCCCGTCGAGGGCGTCGAGAATCCCGGCGAAGACGAGGAACCAGCTGGCGCGATAGAACTCGCCCTTCGCCGCGAGCGTGATCGACCAGATCCCGAAGAACAGGTTGAACAGCGTGAACAGGCTCGGGACGATGACGACGACGCGTCGCACGCCGCGCCGCGCCTTGGGCGGCGTGGCCGTCATGGCGCGTACTCCGCCAGCACCGTCGCGCCGGCCGCGACGCGATCGCCGACTTGCACGCGGGAGGTCGGCCGCGCGATGAGGGGCAGATAGACGTCCACGCGCGAGCCGAACCGGATCATCCCGAGGCGAGTGCCCTGGGCCGCCGGGTCGCCGACCCTGGCGTCGGTAACGATGCGGCGGGCGATGAGCCCCGCGATCTGACGCACCAGCACGGGCCCGTGCGGTCCATCGATCCCGATCGACGACTGCTCGTTCTCCAGGCTGGCCTTGTCAGCCGCGGCGTGCAGGAACCGCCCGGCGTTGTAGTGGCGGTAGGCGACGGTACCCGAGACGGGGTAGCGGTTGACGTGCACGTCGAACACGCTCATGAAGATCGAGATCCGCAGCGCGCGGGTCCGCAGGTACGCCGGCTCGTCGGTCTCCACCGTGCCGACGATCTTCCCGTCGGCCGGCGCGATGACGTAGCGGTCCCCGCGCGGGCCCGTGCGCTCGGGGTTGCGGAAGAACACGAGCAGCCAGATGGCCAGCACCAGCACGACCGATTCGATCGCCCACCACCAGCCGCCCCAGCGCAGCGTCGCCCAGGCGCCCAGTACGGCCACGCCCCATCCGATAGCGAGGAAGGGCCATCCCTCCGGGGCCATTCTCACGTGGCGACCTCGAGCGAGGCGCCGGTGATCAGGCGATACGCCTCGCGGTAGCGGGCGCTCGTGGCCGCGATCACGACCGGCGGCAGCGCTGGCGGGGGATCGTTGCCGTCCCACTTTCCCTGCTCCTTGAGACCGGAGAGGAAGTCGCGCAACGGCTGCTTGTCGAAGCTCGGCTGGCCGGCCCCCGGCTGGTAGCGATCGGCCGGCCAGAAGCGGGAGGAATCCGGCGTCAGCACCTCGTCGATCAGCAGCAGCGTGCCGTCGGCGGTGGTGCCGAACTCGAACTTCGTGTCGGCGATGATGATTCCCCGTCCGGCGGCGTACGCGCGGCCTTCATCGTAGAGCGCGAGACTCGCGCGCTTGAGCGATTCCGCGAGCGGCGCCCCCAGTGCCTCCGTCATATGGGCGAACGTGACGTTCTCGTCGTGGCCGGTCTCCGCCTTGGTCGCAGGCGAGAAGATGGCGGGCTCCAGCCGCGTGCTCTCGACGAGCCCCGAGGAGAGGGCTTCACCGGCCAGCGTGCCCGATCGCTTGTACTCGGCCCAGGCCGACCCGGCGAGGTACCCGCGCACGACGCATTCGAACGCAACGGGAGTCGTGCGGCGCACCAGCATGGCTCGACCCTGGAGCGTGCCGCGGTGCGGGGCGAGGGCCGGCACGCGCGCGACGATCTCGGCCGCGTCCGCCGTGATCAGGTGGTTGGGGAGCACGTGCGCGAGGCGGTGAAACCAGAACGCCGACAACTGGGTGAGCACGGCGCCCTTGAAGGCCACGGGCTCGCGCAACACGACGTCGAACGCGCTGACACGGTCGCTGGCGACCATGAGCAGCGTGTCGCCGTCGACCTCGTACATCTCGCGCACCTTGCCCCGGCGCAGCAGCGGCAGGGGGAGGTGGCTCACCACCAGGGGCGTGACGGTCGTCATACTTGTACCTCGGCGGTGCCGGCGGCGGGAACCACGGCGTCGATGCGGCGCAGCACGGTGGGGAGTACCTCGTCCAGGAAGTGATCGACCTGCTCGGGCGCGCGGCCCACGTACTGGGCCGAGTCGAGCTCGTCGGGGTGCGCGGCGATGCCCAGCGCGTGGAACGCTGGGTCGGACCCCAGGCGGGCGAGCAGGTCGTTCGTCGCGCCGCGCTCGGCTACCGCCTGCGACACCGCCAGGCTGTGCACGCGGATCACCTCGTGCAGGCGCTGGCGGTCTCCCCCCGCCTTCACCCCCCGCATCAACAGACGCTCGGTGGCGAGGAAGGGCAGCGCGTCTTCGACGTGACGGCGGATCACCGCTTCCCGCACCTCGAGCCCCGCGGCGACGTTGGTCGCCAGCACGAGGATCGCGTCGGTCGCGAGGAAGGCCTCGGGGAGCACCAGGCGGCGGTTGGCGCTGTCGTCGAGCGTGCGCTCGAGCCATTGCTCCGCGGCGGTGTGCCACGCATTCCCCTCGAGCTCGATGACGAAACGGGCGAGACTCGTCATCCGCTCGGCCCGCATCGGATTGCGTTTGTAGGGCATGGCCGAAGAGCCGACCTGCTCGCTCTCGAACGGCTCGAGCAGCTCCCCTTCGTGCTGCAGCAGGCGCAGGTCGGTCGCGAATTTGGCGGCCGACGCGGCGATCCCGGCGAGCGCAGCCATCACCTGGGCGTCCTGCTTGCGGGTGTACGTCTGGCCCGTCACCGGGAATACGCGGGGGAACCCCAGCTTCGCCGCCACGCGGGTGTCGAGCTCGCGCACCTTGTCGTGGTTGCCGTCGAACAGCTCGAGGAAGCTCGCCTGCGTGCCCGTCGTTCCCTTCACGCCGCGGAACTGGAGCGACTCGCTGCGGTGCAGCAGCTCCTCGGCGTCGAGCAGGAACTCCTGCATCCACAGGGTGGCGCGCTTGCCCACGGTGGTCAGCTGGGCGGGCTGGAAGTGCGTGTAGGCGAGACAGGGCAGGGCCCGATGGCGCCGCGCCGTGTGGCTCAGCGCGACGAGGACCGCCGCGACGCGCCCGAGCAGCAGGCCGAGCCCTTCGCGCATCAGGAGGAGATCGGCGTTGTCGGTGACGAACGCGCTGGTGGCGCCGAGATGCAGGTAGGGCCGTGCCGCCGGCGCCTGCTCGCCCAGCGCGTGGATGTGGGCCATGACATCGTGTCGCAGGCGCCGCTCGTATTCCGCCGCCCGGGCCAGATCCACGTCGTCCAGGTGGGCGCGCAGCTGGGCGATCGCCTCGGCCGGGATGTCGAGCCCGAGCTCGCGCTCGCTGTCCATCAGGGCGAGCCAGAGCCGCCGCCACAGTCCGATACGGCGGCGCTCGCTCCATAGCGCCTGCATCGCCGGGGACGCGTAGCGCGAGGAGAGCGGGGATTCCCAGGTCACACCGATGCCTTGGCCCGGGCGGCGAGGGACTTCCAATCGGCCAGGAATTGCTCCAGACCGCGGTCGGTCAGCGGATGCTGCAGCAGTTTGCGCAGCACGTCGGGCGGCAGGGTGGCGACGTCCGCGCCGATCATCGCCGCCTCCACGACATGGCGCGGGTGCCGCATCGAGGCGGCGAGGATCTGCGTCGCGATGGTGTAGTTGTCGAAGATCTGCCGCGCCTCACGGATCACGTCCATGCCTTCCTGGCCCACATCGTCGAGCCGCCCGATGAACGGGCTCACGTAGGTCGCGCCGGCTTTGGCTGCGATCAGGCACTGCACGCTCGAGAAGCACAACGTGACGTTGGTGCGGATCCCCTCCACCGCGAGCCGGCGCACCGCCACCATGCCGGCTTCGAGCATCGGGATCTTCACGACGATGTTGTCCGCGATCTGCGCCAGCGACTGGCCTTCCCGGACCATGGCGTCTGCGTCCAGTGCGACTACCTCCGCCGACACTGGGCCCTCGACCAGCGAGCAGATCTCCTTCAGTACGTCGCGCGGGTCGAGGTCGCCGGCCTGCTTGGCGAGGAGCGACGGGTTGGTCGTGACGCCGTCGATCAGGCCGGCGTGCGCCGCCCAGCTGATGTCCTTCAGCGAAGCCGTGTCGAGGAAAAACTTCATGCGTGCGCCTCGGCGTAGAGGTCTGGAGGATAACGCACCGCGTCCAGGTAGAGGCCCTGGGGCGGAGCCGGCGGACTGGCGGCTTGGTTATCGGTCGCGGCCAGGAGCTGGGAAAGGTCTGACAGCGGGCGTCGCGCGAGCGCGATATCGACCATCGTGCCCACGAGGAAGCGCACCATCCGGTGCAGAAACCGGTCCGACTCGATCGTGAACGTCACGCCCGTCCCATCCGCTCGCGGCGCCCAGCTGGCGAACGCCACGCGGCATCGGTAATCGGGCTTGGCCGGGCCGGCGGCGCAGAGGCCGCGGAAATCGTGCGTCCCGGCAAGCATGGCCGACGCGGCCGCGAGCAGATTTTGCTCGAGCGGTTGCCCCAGAGCCCATTCGAACGGCCGGCGAAACGGCGAGTGACTGGCGTCGTCGGTCCCGATCTCGTAGCGGTAGCGGCGCGCGGTGGCGCTCCGGCGGGCATGGAAGTCGTCCCGCATCGCATGCACCCGCTCGACCCAGATGTCGCGCGGCAACAGCGCGTTCAACGCCCGCCGCAAACCGTCCACGTCAGCGCTCCAGCGCACAGCCCCGCGGAATCCCACGCCCTGCCCGACGGCGTGCACTCCGGTGTCGGTGCGGCCCGCGCCGATCGCGGTCACGGGTTCGCCCCCGGCCAGCAGGCGCGCCAGGACGGCCTCGAATTCCGCCTGCACCGTCCGCCCGGCCGGCTGGCGCTGCCAGCCCAAGAACCGCCCCCCATCATACTGCACCACGGCGAGGAAGGGCCGGCTCGTCACCAGCCAAAGATAGGGAATGGGGGACGGGCAATTCAAGGCGCTTAACCCGTTGTCCCATTTGACAAAAGCCGATTTTTCGGGGTAGCTTTCCGCACCCCCCGTCCGCGCATGACCCATCGCATCGCCGGTCCTCTTGAACGGGCCTTTCTGGCTCTGGCCGCCCGCGAATCGCTGGGGGAGTCACTCGCGGCCGAAGTCTTCGGCGCCGTGATGCGCGGCGACGCGACGCCCGCCCAGGTCGCCGGCCTGCTGATGGGGCTGCGCGTGAAAGGCGAGACCGCCGACGAGGTCGCCGGCGCCGCCCGGGCGCTGCGCGAGGCGATGGTGCGGGTCGAGATCGACGCCCCCCATCTCGTGGACACCGCCGGCACGGGCGGCGGTGCCGTCACCACCTTCAACATCTCGACCGCCGCAGCGCTGGTCGCCGCGGGGTCCGGCGCGACCGTGGCCAAGCACGGCAACCGCTCCTACACGTCGCGCTGCGGCTCCGCCGACGTCTTCGAGGCGCTGGGCGTCTCGGTGGGACTGGATGCGAACGGGGCGACTCGCGTGCTGCGCGAGGCGGGTGTCGCGTTCCTGTTCGCCCCCAACTTCCACCCCGCCATGCGACACGTCGCGCCGGTGCGCAAGGAACTGGGGGTCACCACGCTGATGAACCTGCTCGGGCCGCTGGCCAACCCGGCGGGGGTGCGGCGGCAGGTGATCGGCGTCGCCGATGCACCGCTCGGGCCGCTCCTCGCCAGCGCGCTGTGCCGGCTCGGAGTCGAGCATGCGCTGGTGGTGCACGGCCGGGTCGGGATGGACGAGATCTCACCGGTGGGGGAGACCTCGGTCTGGGAGGTGCGCGACGGTGAGGTTACGCACTGGACGCTCGACCCGTCGGACTACGGGCTCGCGGGGCGCGATGTCCACGCGCTGCGCGGAGCCGAGCCGGCGGCGAATGCCGCCCGGCTGGAGCGCCTGCTCGAGGACGGTGATGACGCGGACGGCCGGGCCGCGGTTCTGCTCAACGGCGCCGCGGCGATCTACGCGGCGGGCCTCGCGACGAGTTACGCGGACGGCGTCGGACGGGCGCGCGCGGCGCTGGAATCCGGCGCGGCGCGTGCGGCGCTGGAACGGCTGCGGCGCGCCAGCCCTAGTAGCGGCGGATGACGCCCAGGACGACGCCCTGCACGACGACGTCGCGCTCGTTGACCCGGATCGGCGTCATCTCGGCGTTGGCCGGCTGGAGCCGGATCCAGCCGCCGGGCTCGCGATAGTACTTCTTGACCGTGGCACTGTCTCCCCCGACGAGCGCCACGACGGTTTCGCCGTTCTCGGCCTGGGCGCGCTCGTGCACCACGATGTAGTCGCCGTCCTTGATCTGCTCGTCGATCATCGAGCGGCCGCGCACCTTGAGCACGTAGCTGCGGCCGCGGCGCGGCAACAAGGTGTCGGGGACGGCGATCGTGTCGTTCGCGTCCGACGTCGTCTCGATCGGCTGGCCGGCCGCGACCAGCCCGAGCAGGGGGAGCTCGGTGGCGCCGGTCTGACCGCGTGGCGGCACGATCTCGATCGCCCGGCTCTCGTTCGGCGTGCGGCGGATGTAGCCTTTGCGCTCGAGGTTGGTCAGGTGCTCGTGCACGGTGGCCAGGGATTGGAAGCGGAACCGCTCGGCGATTTCCTCGAAGCTGGGGGCGTAACCGCGGTGCTCGATGTACTCGGTGAGGTAGTCGAGGATCTCGCGCTGGCGACGGGTGAGCGGCATCCGAATCTCCCGAAGATTGACCGAAGGATAATGTACCCGAATACCACCCGAATGCAAGCGCGATGAATCACCACCTGGAGCGCATCCTCGCGGATACGAGGGAGCGTGTGGCGCGATTGCAGCCGCAGCGGGGCGAGCTGGAGCACCGCGCCGCGAACGTCTCCCCGCCGCGGTTTTTCGGCGGTCTCGCCCCGGATG
>DATDED010000098.1:0-5445 GCA_036523455.1 Gemmatimonadales bacterium | reverse complement strand
CTCAGGCGGAGGTCGTGACGCTTCAGGGGCACGTGGATCTGCTCGGCGTGCGTTTCCGTCCCGGAGCGGCAATGCCGTTCCTGCACACTCCCCTGGACGAGCTGACGGGACGCGAAGTGGAGCTCGAGGCGGTATGGGGCCGGGCGGCGGGCTCGCTGGCTGATGCTCTCTCGGCGGGGCCGCCCGCCGGGCGGATCGAGCGTCTCGAGCGCGCGCTGCGGGGCGCCCTGCAGCCTCGCTGGGAGGAATCCCTGGTCACCCGGGCGGTCGAGTATTACCACCGGGCTCATGGCGCGATCAGCGTGCGTCAGGTGGCTGCCGCGCTCGGAGTGGGGGAGCGGCGCCTGGAGCGCGCGTTCGCGCGTTGCGTAGGGCTGTCACCGAAGCGACTGGCGCGCGTCCTGCGGTTTCTCCATACGGTGCGCCACATCGGACGCACGCGATTGGCGGGCGCGCCGCTCGCGCTGGAGGCGGGCTATGCCGACCAATCGCATTTCATCCGGGAGTTCAAGGCGCTGGCCGGCGTGACGCCCACCGAGTTCGCGGCGGAGCGCCGCACCGGCATCGTGCGGGACGAGAGCGCCGCTCACATATAGCGCGCCAGCGCCATGGCGGCGACGGTGAGCGCGACCAGAACGGCCACGACCTGGCCGGCCCGCGCGCCGCGCTGTCGCATCGCCTGGGCCGTGGCGAGCTGGGCCTGGCGCTCCGCCGGCGCCGCCTGGGCAGCGCTCTGCGCCAGGGCACCGGCCCGCATCATGGCAGGCCGCATCACGACGAGGCCGACCACGAACGCGGCGATCGCCGCCGCCGCTCCGAACCCGATCGTCATGCCCATCCCTGAATGCATGAAGGACGGCTGGAACCCGCCCGAGACCCTCCAATACAGATAGAGGCCGGAGAGGATTGTGAGCCCCGCGATGGGCGGCATCACCTGCATGAACCGCCGCCGCATGAGGGCAGCCCCGACCTTGGCCCCGTCCGGACCCGCCTCCGCAATCGAGGGAAAGAGAAAGATCGCGGTGAACACCGCTGTGCCGGCCCAGAAGACGCCCAAGCCGATATGCAGCAGACGCATGAGGAGCATCACCAGATCCACCGTAACTCCCTGGGCTGGAGAAGCTCCAATTCTAACATGGCCGAGTGCCGGATTTGGTGTCACATTTGGAATCATGACCGCCCCGGACGAGCGTCGCCGTCTCACCGATCGCCGCACCGTCCTCGACCGCCGTTCGAATGCTCCGCGGCCGGGGCAGCAGCCGGCCGTCGAGCGGCGCAGCGGCGAGCGGCGCACGGGCCAGGAGCGGCGGCTGTCCATCCTCTCCGCGGAAGATCAGATCGCCGAGGCGGTGCGCCTGCTGACGCGCGTCGTGGAAACCGGGTCGCTGCCCGACGACGAGCGGCGCAGCCTCGAGGCCGCGATGGTGCGGCTGCGGTTCGCCCTGGACCGCCTCGAGCAGGCCTGACCCGGCGCAACCATCCGCCGGGGTGAGGCATCTAAGGGGGTGACTGGACAACCGGAGCCCCCGATGACCGCTTTGACCATGACGCTGTCCGCCCAGGTGCACACCGGCCCCTGTCTCACCCTGCCGGCCCGGCTGCACGGCCGCTGGTCTGCGGAGGGCACCACGCGCGAGTACTGCCTGCACGATATGACCGGAAAGCCGCTCGGCACAATCGCGGCGCCGCTGGCGCGTCCGGTGGTCGGCTCGACGGCTCCGACGGTGTACCTCCGCCGCGGCCATTGATCGGCAGCCTCCGCGCCCACCCCGTCCGCAGTCGAGACCGGGTGGGCGCTTTTTTTCAGCGGGTCACCAGCGTCCCCATCGCCACGACTTCGAAGTTGCTCCCGGCAACCTGCTTCAGGGTGTTGAGCTCGGCGTCGTTCCAGCGTGCGTCGGGCGCGCCGGAGATGAACCAGTCCCCGCCATTGTCCGCCACCAGCATCCCGTAGGTCTTCAGGGCCTGGAGGATCACGCGGGCGCTCGGCGGGAAGCCCGAGATGTCGAAGCTCGCCTTGAGGCGCACCCGCATCCCCATCGGCGGCAGGTTGGGGCTCGTGTCGGAGCTGGCGAAGTGGCGGGCCGGATAGACGTACGCGCGCCGCGTGCGCTGTACGGTGAAACGCAGCGCATGGCGGATCACCCCCTGCCCCACGACTTCGTCGTAGCGCGCCAGGCCGGGGAAGATCGGTAGCCCCGCCGCGTCGGCGGAGGTCCATCCCCCGGGCCGTAACGCGTTGCTGCCGAGGTCGAAGATCGCCCCCGAGCCCGCGGTCCAGTTCTGGGTGAACGGGACCGGGTAGGCGGCATACAGCTCGTACAGCTTCCAATGATCCCGGTCGACGACCAGCACGTGACGATCGCCGCCCGAGGCCGCTCCCCCTTCGATCGGCGCGTCCGGCGGGATCGGATACGGCCCCGGGTCGCTTTCGTCGGCATAGTCGAAAGTCACCGGGACGCCGGGCGTGCCGCCGCTCACCACGGCATAGGGGATGCCGAAGGGCCCGCCGTTGTAGTTGGCCCCGAAGTCGGGGTGCAGCCCACTGGTGAGCCCGATGGAGGCGATCAGCGCGTCGGAAATCGGATCCACCGGCATCCCGTCGACGGGCGAATTCCAGGGATTGTCGTCGGGAAACGGGCGGCGGCCATGCAAGTCGGCGTTCACGCCGAGGTCAGTGTCGGCCCCCGGCCCGGCAGAGGTGAGGGACCCCGATCCGGGGCCGCACGCCAGCGCCAGACTGGTTACCCAGAGAAGTGACCGCAAGTCCTTCATAGGCAGGGAGAATGCCGGAAGCGACGCGTCGGGGATGTGACCGTGGCCACGCGGGGGCGGGCAGGACGCGGCCCGAGGAGAACTCACGCCGTGCCACGTCGTTGGCTAGGTTGTGAACGCTGCCTCACCCGGAGACCTGACGATGCGAACCGCGTGCCCGATCATGCTGGTCCTCCTCGCCCTCGCCCTGGCTGGTCGCGGCGCGGCGCAGAGCAACGCCGAGCGCATGGCGAACGACCGCTACACGCGCTCCCACGATTACGATCTGGTCGATCAGCGGATCGCGCTGCGAGCCTTCGACTGGGATTCGACGTCCTTCGAAGGCCGGGTAGTCACCACGCTCCTCGCCCGGCGTCCGGGGCTCGACTCCGTGATTCTCGACGCGGGGGCGAAGCTGCGCATCACGCGCGTCGCGGACAACGCCGGTCGCGTGCTGCGCTTCTCCACTCACGGTGACACACTCGTGGTATTCCCGGCCGCACCTGTCGCCTTCGGCGACACCACGCGGTTCACCATCACCTACCACGGCAAGGTGGAGAACGGGAGCGGGCTGACCTTCATTCAGCCGGAGGGGCGGCCGCACCGGCCGAGGCAGATCTGGAGCCAGGGAGAAGACCACAACAACCACTTCTGGTTTCCCACCTACGACTTCCCCAACGACAAGATGACCTGGTCGCTGGAGACCACGGTCCCGGCCGGGTTCACGGCCGTCTCCAACGGCACCCTCACGGTCGACCGGCGGAATGCCGACGGCACCCGCACCATGGCCTGGCGCCAGAGCGCGCCCAGCGCCACTTACCTGGTGTCTTTGATCGTGGCGCCGCTCGTGAAGATCCACGACGCGTGGCGCGGCGTTCCGGTGGATTACTACGTCTACAGGGAAGACAGCGCCCGGGCGCCGCGCCTGTTCCACCGCACGCCCGACATGATCGACGTGTACTCCTCGCTCACCGGCCTCCGCTACCCGTGGGCCAAGTACGCGCAGACGACCGTGGCCGATTTCTTCGGCGGCATGGAAAACGTCAGCGCGACGACGCTCGTGGACTGGCTGCCGGACACGCGTGCGTACGCCGACCGGCCGTGGTACGACTGGATCCTGATTCCCCACGAGCTGGCGCACCAGTGGTTCGGGGATTACGTGACCACCGAGAACTGGGCCAACATGTGGCTCAACGAAGGCTTCGCCGAGTTCATGCCGGGTCAGTACTGGGAGAAGCGCCTCGGCCGCGCTGCCGCCGACGACTACTACCTGGACGAGTACCAGCAGTTCATGCAGATCGACGCCCGGCGCCGCATGCCGCTTGCCGCCGACGGCTCGAACAACATCTACCCCAAAGGCGCCCTGGTCCTGCGGATGCTGCAGCGAGTCCTGGGACCCGAGCGCTTCTGGGCCTCGATCCACCGCTATCTCAGCGACCACGCCTACGACAACGCCACCACCGACGACCTGCGCCAGGCGGTGCTCGACGCCACGGGAGCGAATCTCGACTGGTTCTGGAACGAGTGGATGTACCAGGCGGGGTACCCGGAGCTCACCGTCACGGCCACCTATGACTCCGCCGGCTCGCGGCTGACGCTGCAGGTGAAGCAGACCCAGGTCGACACGGCCACGGCCGACAGTACGGGACTGCGCTTCGCCACACCAGCCGTGTTTCGCATGCCGCTGACGATCCGCGTCGGCACCCGGTTCGGTGATGTGGTGCAGCAGGCCGAGCTGAGCCAGCGCGAGCAGACCATCGTAATCCCGAGCGTGAAGAGCGCGCCGACGATGGTGATCTTCGACGACGGAAACGCGGTCCTCAAGACCCTGACCTTCGAGCAGCCCACGGCCTGGCTCGCGAACCAGCTCGAGCGGGACCCCGACCTGTGGAACCGGCACTGGGTGATCGAGCGTCTGGGCGAGCGGCGGGCCGACTCCACGGCCGCCGCGGCGCTGGCCCGGGCGGCGGTCTCGGCGGACTATTTCCTCACCCGCGCCCAGGCCGCCGAGGCACTCGACAGCGCGCCACCCGCGATCGCCCTCCCGGCCCTCGAGCGCGCTCTCCGGGATACGTCGGCACAGGTCCGCGCCGCCGCTGTGCCCCCCCTCGCCACGGTGGGCGGAGCGCGCGCCCTTGAGCTGGCGCGCGCCATGTGGAGCCGCGACACGAGCTACGAAGTCCGGGGGCGCGCGCTGCAAACCCTGGCGCGGCTGGACAGTGCCGGCCGGCACGAGGTCATGGTGCGTGGCCTGGCCACGCCCTCCTACCGGGACGCCATCGCCAACGGCGCGCTCGGCGCCATCATCCAGGCGAACGACACGAGCTTCATTCCCCAGGTGGACAGCGCGGTGGGAAACGCCATCGAGCCGTCGTTCGTCCTCGCGATTCTCGGCTCGCGCGGCAATGCGCGCGCCCTCGATCTGCTGACGGGACATCTCGACGACGACCGCGCCGCGGTGCGGCGCTTGGCCCTGATCGCGATCGAAAACGCGCTGCCCGACACGCTTGCGACGGCCCGGCTGCAGTCAGTCCGCGACCGGCTCACCCATGAGGAGACTCGGCGGGCGGTGACCGAGGCCCTCGTTCGGCTGTCGAAACAAGGAGGTCACCCGCAGTAGCGCGCGACCCCCCGGAGGGTCTAGATGTCGGTCCCCACCCGCAGCACGATGTTGCGCCCCGGGTTGAGGGC
>DATDED010000097.1:0-5276 GCA_036523455.1 Gemmatimonadales bacterium | reverse complement strand
CGGCGCGGCAATACCCGCTCGACCGTCGCCGGACCATCGCCGTGGAACGCGAGCTCCACCACGTCTCCCGCGACGAGCCGGTCGTCGTCGGGGAGCTTGAGCTTGCCGCGCAGCACCGCGGTCCGCTCCCCATCCGCCGTGTGCACCCGGAACCTCCCCCCCGCCCGCGCCAGCACGACGCCCGTGGTCATGCGCCGGCCGCTCCCCTTCGCGCGATGCAGCGATCGAGATGCGCCTTGACCTCGTGCAGGGTCAGCGCGAGTACGGGGTCGCGCGCCGCTTCCGGTGTCGACCCGAATGCGAGGTAGTCCGTCTCCAGATGTCCGATGGCGCGCTCACCACCCTCCGACCAGCGGATGAACAACAGGGCGGCGCCGAACCGACCGGCTGAATCGGGATCGTCGTCGACGAGCGTGGACACCGAGTACGCAGCGCCATCCGAGCCGCCGAAGGCCGGGGGACGCTGATGCACCTGGAGATAGCCGCCCAGCGTGGTGTCGTCGCCGCTCAACGCCGCCGTAGCGACTCCCGGAAGATGTTGCCGAGCATGAACCCGATGTTGGCGGGGCGCTCGGCGAGCCGGCGCATCAGGTACGGGTACCAGTGGCTGCCGAACGGGACGTACACGCGCACCCGGTATCCCGCGCGCTGCAGCTCCTGCTGCAGATCCCGCCGCACGCCGTGCAGCATCTGGAACTCGAACCGCGACGGGTCGACGCCACGGCCGCGCGCATAGGCGCGGGCACGCGTGATGATCCGCTCGTCGTGCGTGGCGATCGCCGGATACGTCCCCTGGTCGAGCAACCGCTCGAGACAGGCGATATAGTTGGCGTCCACATCTCGCTTCTCGGGGAACGCAATCGTCGCGGGTTCCTTGTACGCGCCCTTGCAGAGCCGGACCCGCGCGCCCAGCAGGATCATCGCCTCCACGTCCGCCGCGGTGCGGCGGAGATAGGACTGCAGCACCACGCCGGACGTCTGGCCGAACTCCGGAAACACCGTGCGGGTGAACAGATCGAGCGTCTTCTGGGTGTACGCCGAGCCTTCCATGTCGATGCGGACGAAGGATCCGTGTTGTTTGGCCCGCTGCAGAATGGTCCGCAGATTGTCCACGCACAGCGCCTCGTCGATATCCAGTCCCATCTGCGTGAGCTTGACGGAGACGTTGGCGTTGGCGGAGGCGGCGTGGATGCGGTCGAGCAGCTGCAGATAGGTGTCGCGCGCGGCCCGAGCCTCCTCGGGTCGCCCGACCGATTCCCCCAGCAGATCGAGCGTGGCGGAGATGTTGGCGGCGTTGAGGTCGCGCAGCGCCGCGAGCGCGGAGTCCACGGTCTCGCCCGCCACGAAGCGCGCCGCGAATCTCCCGGCGAGCCGGTTCCTGCGGACGAAACGCGAAATACGGGGTTGCTCGCTCAGCCACAGCAGACTCGCACGCAGCATCAGGGATAGAACCGCTTGCGGGCGCGCGCCAGCTCGACGATCGCCGGGCACGGCTCGAAGCGAGGACCGAGGCGCTCGGCCAGGCGCGACAGATCGGCATAGACGTGATCGGCGCCCTGGTCGTCGAAGTAGCGCAGCGGCCCGCCACGGAACGGCGGGAACCCGAAGCCGTAGATCGCGCCGATGTCGCCGTCGCGCGGCGTGTGCACGACGCCCTCGGCGACCGCACGGGCCGCTTCGTTCAGCATGGCGTACATGAGCCGTTGGACGATGTCGGCGGTCGGGATACCGCCGTTGGGCTGCACGCCGAGCAGCGGATAGACGCTCGAATCGACCGGCCCTTTCTTCCCCCCCCGGTAGGTGAAGAAGCCCTTGCCGGCCTTGCGGCCGAGGCGCCCGTCTTTGACCAGCGCGGCGAGCGCCTTAGGCGGTGCGAGCCGCTCGCCGAATGCGCCCTCCAGCACCTCGCCCGCGTGCTGGGCGACGTCCAGTCCGACCTCGTCGAGCAGCGTGATCGGCCCGACCGGAAAGCCGAATCGCACCATGGCGCGGTCGATGTCCTCGGCGCCGACCCCCGACAGGAGGAGGTGGGCGGCCTCGTTCATGTAGGGCCCAAGGATGCGGTTCACCCAGAAGCCCGGCGCATCGCGCACGACGATCACCGTCTTGCCCAGGCGGCGCCCGAACCCCACGGCGGTGCTCACCGTCTGCGGCGCGGTCGATCCCGAGGGGATCACCTCGAGCAACGGCATGCGCGCCACCGGGGAGAAGAAGTGCATGCCGATGACCTGCTCGGGACGGCGCGACACCTCGGCGATTCGGGCGATGGGGATGGTCGAGGTGTTCGTGGCGAACACGGCTCCCGCCGGCAGAATGGACTCGCAGTCGCGCAGCACCTGCCGCTTCACCTCGAGCTCCTCGAACACCGCTTCGATCACCAGGCCGGCGCCGCCGAAGCCCGTATAGCTGTCGCCGCCCGAGAGCAACGCGACGAGCCGGGCGTGCTCGTAGCGGGAAATGCGGCGCCGGGTGAGCCGCTCGTCCACGATGGCGCGCGCGGCGAGGATCCCCTTCGCCACACGCGGCAGGTCGGCGTCCTTGAGGCGGACGTCGACGCCCGCCTGGACCACCGCCGTCCCCGCTATCCCCGACCCCATGAAGCCGGACCCGACGATCCCCAGCCGGCGTACGTCCCCCGGCGGCGGGGCATCGGGCACGCCGAAGTCCTTCTTGAGATCCCGGGTAGCGAAGAAGATCTGTACCAGCTTGCGCGACACGTCGCCCACGGCGAGCTCGCCGAAGAGCCGGGCCTCGCGCTGCAGCCCCGCCGCCATGCCGTGCGTCAGGCCGTGGCGCACGGCCTCGAGGGCGGCGAGCGGGGCCGGGTAATTGCCCTTCGTCTGGGACAGCACCTGTTTGCGTGCGAGACGGAACACGAGCAGGCGGCCCAGCGGATTTCCGTCGAGCAGCAGGCCCATCAACCCGCCGCGCCGGCGCCGCAGCATGACGCCCCGGTCGGCCATGCGTCGCGCAGCGGCGATGGTGACGTCCTTGAGAATTGACGGCGGGACAACTTCGTCCACCATGCCGAGCCGGAGCGCCTTCGCCGCCCGCTCGCTCCGGCCGGCGAGAATGATGTCGAGCGCTGCTCGCGCGCCGATGAGTCGCGGCAGGCGCTGGCACCCGGACGCACCGGGGAGAATCCCCAGCTGCACCTCGGGCAGACCGAGCTGGGTCTTGGGGTGATCGGTCGCGATGCGATAGTGGCACGCCATCGCGAACTCCAGACCGCCGCCCAGACAGGCGCCGTGCACGCCCACGGCGATCGGCTTAGAGAACTGCGCCACGCGGTCGAGCATCGCCTGGCCGTCACGTGACAGCTGCTCCGCCTCGGCGGCACTCTTGAGCCGGACGAATTCCTCGATGTCGGCGCCGGCGATGAAGTTGTCGGCCTTGCCGGAGAAGAACGCCACGGCGCGCACGTTGGGATCGCGCTCCAGGGCGAGCAGCATGGCGTAGACTTCGTCCTTCACCGCCTGGGAGATGACGTTCACCGGTGCGCCGGGACAGTCCAGCGTGACGACGGCGACCCCGTCCGTGACCTCCCAGGTGATCGCGGGCATCAGCGCCGCTCCAGCACGACGGCCGACGCCATGCCCCCCTGCGCGCACACCGAGATGAGACCGAACTGCACGTCGCGCCGCTTCATTTCGTTGGAGAGCGTGGTGAAGAGCCGGCCGCCGGTAGCCCCGAAGGGGTGACCGATCGCGATCGAGCCGCCCATCACGTTGATGATCTCCTCGTTGATCTCCCACCCCTTGCCGGCGAATCCCTGCAGGTTCGACAGCACCTGGGAGGCGAACGCCTCGTGGATCTCGATCAGCCCGAGGTCCTTCCACTGAATTCCCGCGCGCTCGAGCGCCTTGGGGACGGCCCACACCGGCGCCTGCAGCAGCTGCCAGCCAGGATCCACCGCGGCCACCGAGTAGGAGCGGATGTAGGCGAGCGCCTCGTAGCCGAGGGCGCGCGCCACGTCCTCGGCCATGAGCAGCACCGCCGAGGCACCGTCGGTGAGCGGCGAGGAATTGGCGGCCGTGACGCTGCCGTAGCGGCGGTCGAACACCGGCTTGAGCTTGGCCATCTGCTCCAGCGTCGTGTCGCTGCGGATGCCGTTGTCGGACACCACGACCTCGCCGCCGGCTCGCTGGGGCAGCCACGGCGCGATCTCCGCCGTGAGGCGCCCGTCCGCCGTCCCCTTCGCGGCCAGCTGGTGGCTGCGCAGCGTCCAGCGATCCTGGGCGTCCCGGGTGATGCGATTCTCCTTCGCCATCTTCTCGGCCGACTGACCCATCGACTGGCCGGTGGACGGCTCGGCGATGGCGGGCGCGACGGGGATGAGGTCGCGGGGACGGATCCGCGCGAACGTGGCGAGCCGCGCGCCCAGCGTGCGGGCCTTGCTGGCGGTGACGAGGATGTCGGAAAGGCGCCGGGAGGCGAGGATCGGGATGTCGGAGAGGGCTTCGGCGCCGCCCGCCAGGATGACGTCGGCGTGCCCCTGGGCGATCTGGTCGTGTGCGGCGGTGATGGCCTGGTTCGAAGACGCGCACGCGCGGTTGACGGAGAACGCCGGGATTTCCTTCGGGAACTGCGGCAGGAGGCTCACTTCGCGCGCGATGTTCGGAACCAGCGGTGAAGCGACGACCTGCCCAAAGATGACCTCGTCGACCTTCGCGGGATCCAGATTGGTTCGCTCAATCAGCTCGCGCGCCGCGTGGCGGGCCAGATCCACCGCGCGCGCGTCCTTCAGAACCGTCCCCGCCTTGCAGAACGGCGTCCGGCACCCCGCCACGATCGCCACCCGCCGTCCATTGGGAAACGCCATGCAACGCCTCCAATCCCACCATGCAAGGACGCCGAAACCTACCATGACCCCGCACCGGAGGGGAATGCGCGCGCCGCGCGACGCCGAAGTCCCCCGCCGCGATTACATTCTTCACGCGCACGCCCGCTTGTCGGGGGACTCCCGCGTGGGTGCAGCCGGCCCCGGGACCCTGTGACGCAGGGCACGCGATGGGCGGTCGCATCGCGCGCAACCGCGCGGCCGCGCACCGCGCCGATCCGGAGGGGATTTGGCGGGCGAAGCGCCGTTCTCACATCGCACCCGCACCGCAGCGCTGGAGTCGATTCAGTCGCAGCCGGTGGACCTCCTCGTGATCGGTGGCGGGATCACGGGCGCGGGCATCGCGCGCGACGCGGCGCTGCGCGGGTTCCACACGGCGCTGGTCGACAAGGGAGACTTCGGCGCCGGCACGAGCTCCCGCTCCTCCCGGCTGATT
>DATDED010000096.1:0-2137 GCA_036523455.1 Gemmatimonadales bacterium | reverse complement strand
TCTTCGGGCTGGTGCCGGCGCTGCAGACCGTCTCGTCGGACGTGGCGCAGGGTCTGAAAGCAGACGCCCCGGTGCACGGAGTGCGCCGCGGCACGCTGCGTGGCGCGCTCGTCATCGGCCAGGTCGCCGTGTCGTGTCTGCTGCTCGTGACAGCTGGCCTCGCCGTGCGCACCCTCCGCGCACTCGGTCGGGTCGAGCCCGGATTCCAGGTCGGTGCAGCCCTCACAGGATCCGTCGCGCCCAGCCTGCTCGGCTACGACGACGCGCGCTCCCGGCGGTTCTACCGCCGACTCGTCGAAGGCGCCGCCTCCCTTCCCGGGGTGCGCGGGGCGACCTTGGCGCGCTATCTCCCCCTCGACTTCACCGCCAGCGGCGGGGGGCTCTTCATCGAGGGTCGGGAGACGTCGAAGCAGGGCGGTGAGCTGTCGTTTTGGAGCACGGTCGGCCCCGCGTATTTCGCCACCATCGGCACACCGCTGGTCGCCGGGCGTGATTTCGCGGCCGGGGATACGCTCGGTGCACCGCGCGTCGCGATCGTGAGCGAAACCGCGGCGCGCCTGTACTGGCCCGACGCCCAGGCGATCGGGAGGGTGGTGCGGCTCAACGCCCCGGACTCACCGGCGGTGCGGATCGTCGGCATTGCGCGCGACGTGAAGGTGCGCCAGCTGACGGAACGGCCCCTGCCCTATCTCTATCTCCCGCTGGCCCAGAATCCCGCGCCCGACATCTCAGTGCTCGTGCGGACGACCGTCGAGCCGCGCCGCGTCGAGGCAGCGTTGCGCGACCTGGTCGCCCGCCTGGAGCCGGACCTCCCGCTCGCCGGAGTGCGCACGCTCGAGGAAATGGTAGCGGGGCGCGCCTTGCTCCTGCCGCGGCTCTCGGCCCAGTTCGCGGGCATTTTCGGCGCGCTCGCCGTAGTGCTCGCCGTCATCGGCCTCTACGGCGTGATGTCGTACGTCGTGAACCAGCAGACACGTGAGATCGGCATCCGCATGGCCCTTGGCGCCCGCCGCGCGGTCATCGCGGGGGGAATACTGCGCGGTGGGATGCGGCTCGCAGTCGCCGGCCTGGGTCTGGGCCTCGCGCTCGCGCTCGCAACGACCCGCCTGCTGGCCGGAATCCTGTATGGCGTCCGTCCCATCGATCTCACGACGTACGCGTCGGTGGCGCTCCTCCTCGCGGCGGTCGCCGCGACCGCCTGTCTCGTGCCGGCACACCGTGCGACGCGTGTCGATCCACTCATCGCACTCCGGAGCGAATGATGGACGCCCTCCTCCAGGACATCCGCTACGCCGCGCGCACCCTGCTCAAGTCGCCCGGCTTCACCGTCAGCGCCGTGCTCACCCTCGCGCTCGGTATCGGCGCGAACGCGGCGATCTTTTCCGTGGTGGAGGGCGTCCTGCTGCGCTCGCTCCCCTACCGCGCCCCCGATCGGCTGGTGATGCTCTGGGAGAATCACCCGCAGGAAGGTGCGCCCCGCAGCCCGTTCGCCCCGGCGAACTACACGGACCTGCGGGCGCAGACCGGGTCGTTCGAGTCGCTCGGTGCGATCTACCCGTACTCGACGGTCAATCTCACCGGCGTGGGCGAGCCCGAGCAGCTGCGCCTGCTGCGGGTCAGCGCGGACCTGTTCCCCACGCTGGGAGTCGCTGCCCGGTTGGGACGCACGCTGCTGCCCGCGGATGATCGCCCGGGTGGCCCGAACGTCGTCGTCATCAGCGACGGATTCTGGCGCAGCCGCTTCGGTGCCGATAGCGGCGCCGTGGGGCGGAGCGTGACGCTCGGAGGGGAGCCCTACACCGTCGTCGGCGTCATGCCGCCCGGGTTCGCGTTGCCCACCTGGAGCGGGGACTTGATCGCCCCCCTCGGGCTCGATGAACGGACGTCTCAGCTGCGGGCCGTGCGCTTCCTGAGCTTGGTGGGCCGCCTAAAGCCCGGCGTGTCGTTGCCCCGCTTGAACGCCGAGCTGACGACGATCGCCGGACGGATCGCGGCCGCCCAGCCGGAGACCAACGCGGGTGTCGGCATCACGGTGCTCCCGGTGCAGCAGGCGGTCATCGGTGATGTGCTCCCTGTCCTGCTGGTCCTGCTGGGCGCGGTCGCCTTCGTGTTGCTCATCGCCTGCGCCAACGTCGCC
>DATDED010000095.1:0-7023 GCA_036523455.1 Gemmatimonadales bacterium | reverse complement strand
GGCGGAGTCGCGGCCATGAGACCGCGGAACCGCTCGTTTCCCACCACCCCGACCACGAGCCGCTCGGCGCCCCACAGCGCGATACGCTGGCCGAGCGGGTCCTGGGTCGGGAAGAAGCGCTGCCGGGCGGCTTCGTTGATGACCACGACGGTCGGCGCATCCACGGCGTCCGCTGCCTCGAGGTACCGCCCCGCCAGCAGCGGGACGCCGAGGGTCCCGAAATACGTGGATGTCACGATCCGGATCGTCGGCTCCGGCCAGTCGGCGGCTTCCGCTTCCCGTCCCACGACCGCGATGGAGCTCGTGAAACCCGCGTTCACCGGGTGATTCGCGGCGATGGCGACGGCCTCCACTCCCGGGAGCGCCTCCAGGCGACGTTGCAGGTCGTCGTTGAAGCGCTGCACCTGGGTCCAGCGCGGCCACACCGCGAAATCGCGTGGATAACGGCTCGCCGGAAGCTGGTACTCGGCCTTGAGCACGCCCGCGGCGCGAAAACCGGGATCGACCGCACCGAGGCGCCACAACGTCCGGATCAGGAGACCGGCGCCGACCATCAGCATGACGGCAAGAGCCAGCTCCGCCACGACGAACCCGGACCGGAGGCGGCGTTGCTCGCGGCCGGCGGACCCTCCGCGGGTCGCTGCACCGTGGAGCGAGGCCTGGATGTCCCGGTTGCCCGCCTGGAGGGTGGGGAGCACGCCGAAGGCGACGGCCACGAGCACACTCACGCCGAGCGTCACCGCCAGGACACGCGCGTCCACACCGACCGCTCCGACGCGGGGGATGCTCACGGGCGCGAGGCGCGTCAGCAGCGACACGCCCTGCAGGGCGAGCAGCACGCCGAACGCGGCTCCGGCGGTCGTGAGAAGTGCGCTCTCGACCAGGA
Source organism: Gemmatimonadales bacterium (assembly GCA_036523455.1). Taxonomy (GTDB): domain Bacteria; phylum Gemmatimonadota; class Gemmatimonadetes; order Gemmatimonadales; family GWC2-71-9; genus DASTHG01. The sequence goes on along the minus strand of DATDED010000095.1, from coordinate 6,137 downwards.
ACTGGCGGGCGAGCCGGCGCGTGGTCGCTCCGATGGCACGCCGCACGGTGATCTCGCGCGAACGGGCCGCACCGCGGGCGAGCAGCAGGTTGGCGACATTGGCGCAGGCGATCAGCAGGACCAGGGCGACCGCGCCCAACAGGACGAGCAGTGTCGCCCGCACGGGGCCGAACACCACGCGCGTCAGCGGCTGGATCGAAACGCCACGCGCATCGTTGACCTGGTAGGTGCGCTCGAGATCGGCGGATATCCCGGCCAGCTCCTGCTGGGCCGTGCTCATGCTCGCATCGGCGGCCAGCCGTCCCACCACGAAGATCGGGTGCGTGTCGCGTGGCGAGCTCGCCGGATCCGCCCGCAGCGGCACCCACGCATCCACGCGCGCCTGCCCGCCGCGGTCGGCGAAGCCGCGCGAGTAATCGGCCGCCCGGAGCACCTGGAGCGTCCCGAACTCCGCGCCGGCTGAAAGGACGCCGATGACGGTCCAAGGGGCGTCGTCGATGCGCAACGTGCGCCCCACGACGTCCCGATCGCGCCCGAATGCCCGTTGCCACAACTCCTCACTGATCAGCACGACCCGGGCAGCATTTCCCGGCGCATCCTCGTCCGCGGTGAACGTTCGACCCACGAGCGGTCGTACGCCGAGCATGGGCAGGAGCTCGTGGCTCACGGCGAGCGCGGGGAGACGGGCCGGCTCGCCCTGCGTCGGGGTGAGGTTCACTTCGCCCGCGGCGAACGCCGCGAGCTGGGCGAACTGTCCGCTGCGCCGCTGGAAATCCTGGAAATCGGGCACGGATGCGGGCTCGTGGGACGTCCCGCTCTTGCGGTCCGTCTCCCACACCATCGCCAGCCGGTCCATGTCGACGAACGGCGTGGGCCGGAGCAGCACGCCGTCCACGACGCTGAAGATGGCGGTCGTGGCGCCGATGCCGAGGCCCAGTGTCAGCACGGCGGCAAGGGTGAAGCCCGGACTCCGGGCGAGCTGGCGGAGCGCGTAGCGGAGGTCCTGCACGAGGGCGTCCATTAGGTCTCCTGGTTCTGCGGGATCCGGGGTCAGGGGCCCCGGAGCCCGATGGAGCACCCCGGATCCCGAGCCCCAGACACCGGATTCCGTCATTCCGTTCGCAACGCCACCACCGGATCCACCCTCGTCGCCCGGCGGGCCGGCCACCACGTCGCCGCGAGTGCCACGGCCGCGAGGAGCACGGCGGTGGCCGCGAAGGTCACCGCGTCACTGGGCGTGACCTCGTAGAGCAGAGCCTTGAGGACCCGCGTGACGCCGAAGGCGGCCGCGAGGCCGAGCACCACCCCGAGCGCCACCCGCCGCAGGTTCTCGCGCACCAGCAGCCCGACCACCTGGCCCGGTTGGGCGCCCAGCGCCATGCGAATCCCCATCTCGCGCGCGCGCTGCGTGACCGCGTACGCCGTGACGCCGTAGATGCCTACCAGCGCGAGTACCACGGCCAGACAGGCGAACAGCGTGAGCAGGGTGGTGTTGAAGCGGCGCGCCGCGGTGAGGCGGTCGGACATCTCGCTCAGACTGGCGATCTCGCCGATCGGCTGCTCGGGATCCGCCTGGCGCACGGCGTCGCGGATGGCACCGGCGAGCTGCAGCGGCCTGCCGTTGGCCGCCCGGAGCACGACCCACATCTCGGACAGATCCGCATCCTGGGCGACCGGCGTGTAGATCTCGGGCTGTGGCTCGGCGTCGAGCGAGGTCGAGCGCAGGTTGTCGATCACGCCCACGATCGTCATCGTTCCACCTCCACTAGGGCCTCCGGGCCATCTGAAGGTGAACTGCTTGCCGACCGGATCCTGCCCCGGCCACAGCTCATCGGTAGCCGCCCGATTCATGACGGCGACGCGCGGAGCGCCCGCGCGATCGTCGGCGGTGAACGCGCGGCCGCGCCGGATTGGGATCCGGAACGCCGAGAAGTAGTCTGGAGACACCGCGAACGAGCGCAGCACCATGAAGGGCTCGGGGAAGTCCGGCCGGACGGTGCGCGGATCGAAGGCCCATATGCGGACCGACCCTGAGAGCGGAAGGGTACCCGCGATGCTCGCGTTCTGGACACCGGGTCGGGCGGCGAGCGCGGCGAGCACATTCGCGAAGAACTGGGCCTGTCCCGCCTCGTTCGGGTAGCGCGCCGGCGTGAGCCGGATCCGGGCGGCCAGCAGGTTGCGCGTGTCGTAGCCGGGGTTCACGCTGCTCAAGCGGATGAAGCTGCGGACGAGGAGACCCGCCCCGACGAGCAGCACCAGCGCCAGCGCGACCTCGCCGACCACCAGTCCTCCCTGCAACCGGCGCCGCCGGCCGCCGATGGCGCCCGCAGCCTCGTCACGGAGCGTCTCCTCGATTCCGGGCGCCGATGCCCGCCATGCCGGCACGAGGCCGAAGGCCAGCCCGGTCAGGAGGGCCAGACCGACCGTGAACGCCAGCACCGGCCCGTCCAGCGCGATCTCACTCGCGTTGGGGAGCGCGTTGGGCCAGATCGTGATGAGCGCGCGCAGTCCCCAGCTGGCGAAGAGGATGCCCACGGCCCCCGCGGCCAGCGCGAGCAGCACGCTTTCGGTCAGCAGTTGCCGCACCAGCCGGCCGCGAGCGGCGCCCAGCGCCTGCCGGATCGCCATCTCGCGACGCCGCGCCACCGCTCGCGCCAGCAGCAGGTTGGCGGCGTTGGCGCAGGCGATCAGCAGCACCACGCCCACCGCTCCCAGCATGATGAAGAGCGGGCGCCGGGCATCGCCGATCGCAACTTCGTGCAGGAACGTGGCTGTGAAGCCGTTGCTGAAGGGGCTCGAGGCCCTCGGCCCTCCGCCCGGGCGCGGTCCCGGGCCTCCTCCGCTGGCCACGATCTGGCGCCGGACCGTGCCTGAGGCGGCGTCGGCCGCGGAATCGGCGGCGTTGAGACGGTCGGCGATCACCGCGAGGTCGCCCGTGACCCGTGCCAGCGTCACGCCCGACTTGAGACGCGCCACGGCGCTGAGGAAGTGGAAATCGCGGTTCGTTTCCGCCTGGGGCATCTGCGCCAGCGCGTCGCCGATCGGAGTCCAGACCCGGGTGGACCGGTCCGGGAAATGGAACCCGGCGGGCATCACGCCGATCACGGTGTAGCTCTTGCCGTCGAGCGCGATCGCCTTGCCGATGATGCGGGGGTCGCCGCCGAAGCTCGTGACCCAGAGGCCGTGGGAGACCAGCGCGACCGGGCTGCGCTCCTCGGCGGCCGTGAACAGCGCACCGATCTCCGGATGGACCTGCAGCGTGGCGAACAGGTCGGCGGTGACGGACGCGGCCTGCACCTCCTGCGGGTCGCCGGCGCCGGTGAGGTTGTACTGCTGCCGGCTCGACGCCCCGACGGCGGTGAAGTCCTGGGTCATCCCGCGCAGGCTCTGGAGATCGGGGTACGAGATTCCGAAGCGCGGTTCCTGAGATCCGGTCGTGAGAACCTCGACCAGCCGCTCGGACTCCGGAAAGGGCAACGGCTTGAGCAGCACCGTGTGCACCGCGCTGAAGATGGCCGTGTTCGCGCCGATGCCGACCGCGAGTGTGAGCCCGGCGACCGCGGTGAACGCCGGGCTCTTGGCGAGCTGGCGGACGGCGTAGCGGATGTCTTGCAGCAGGGTCTCCATGTGGGACTCCTCGTCAAGCGGGGTCCGGGACCCGGGGTCCGGTGTCCGGGACGGCGCCACCGGGTCCCGGATCCCGGGTCCCGGTTCCCGTCATTCAGTTCGCAACGCCTCCATCGGATCCACCTGCGTCGCACGGTGCGCCGGGACGAGACTCGCCACCAGCGCGATCACAAACAGGCCGACACCGACGGTCACGAAGGTGCCGGGATCGAACGGCTTCACTCCGAAGAGCAGGGTCGCGAGGATGCGCGTCGCCGCCAGGCCGCCCGCCAACCCCACGACCACCCCGACCGCGGCGAGCCGGGTCGCCTGCTTCACGACCATCCCGACCACATCGCGCGCCGTGGCGCCCAGCGCCATCCGGACACCGAGCTCGCGTTCGCGCTGCGCGACCGTCTGGGCCAGGACGCCGTACAATCCGACGGCGGCGAGCGTGATCGCCACCAGGGCGAACAGGGCGAGGAGCAGCGCGTACAGTCGCGGCTGCGCGATGCTGGCCGCGAGGAGCTGGTCCATGCTGCGCAGCCGGAACAGCGGGACGTCCGGATCGGTCGCTGCGAGGGCGGCCTGCGCCGGCTTCGCCAGCAGCAGCGGATCGCCGCTCGCCCGGATCGCGACGCTCATGAAGCCCATGGGGAACTGCGCGTGGGACAGATACATGGTCGGAGCCGCCGGCTGCGATAAGGCGCCTTCCTTCAGATCGCCGATGACGCCGACGACCTCGCCGCCGGCACGGGCGTGATCCTTCCCGAGTCCGAGGCGCGTGCCGACGGTCAACCGATGGCCGATCGGGTCCTGGTCAGGCCAGATGCGCCGGGCGGCAGCATCGTTCACGACCATGACCGGAGGGGCGTCCTCCCTGTCGCTCGGCAGGATGCCGCGACCGCGCCGCACCGGGATGCCCATCGCCGCGAAGTAGCCCGGCGTCACGATCCGGATTTGCAGCGATAGCCCGTCCTGTTCTTCCTGAGAGAGCGTGCGTCCATCCAGCTCGAGTGCGGAGATGCTGTAGCCGAAGTCGGTCAGCGGCAGCCCGAAGACCGCTCCGGCCGCGCGAACGCCGGGGAGGGCGTCCACCCGCTCGATCAGCGATTGGTAGAACAGGGCGCTGCGCTCCGGCGTCGGATAGGAGGCATCGGGCAAGGAGACGCCGAAGGTCAGCACGTGCCGCGGATCGAAGCCCGGATCGACCCGCTGCAGCCGGACGAAGCTCTTGAGGAGGAGCCCGGCGCCGACGAGGAGCAGGACGGCCAGGGCGGTCTGGGCGACGACGAGCGCATTGCGGGTGCGCAGCCGGGCGCCGGTGCTCCCCCGGCTCTCCGATTGCAGTCGGAAAGCGAGTGCGCCGCCCGCCACGGTCTGCCACGCCGGGAGGAGGCCGAACACGACGACGGTGCACAGCGTGACGAGTCCAATGAAGGCCAGCACGCCGCCGTCCATGCGCGTCTCGCCGAGCAGGGGGATGGCGGAGCCGCTGAGGTGCGCGACCCAGGCGGTGCCCCACAGCGCGATCATCGTGCCGGCGAGACCGCCCAGCGCGGCGAGGATCGTGCTCTCGGTGATCAGGGTCCGCACCAGGCGACCGCGGCCACCGCCCAGTGCCGAGCGAATGGCGATTTCGCGCTCGCGCGTGATGCCCCGGACCACCAGCAGTCCGGCGACGTTGGCGCAGGCGATGAGCAACACCACGCCGAGGGCGGAGAGCAGTAACAGGAGCGGCGTGCGCACCTCGCCGACGAGCGCGTCACGCAAGCCGACGACGGTGGCCGAGTAGTTGGCGTCCGTGCGGGGATACTCGCCCGCGAGGGCCCCGGCGATCCCGCGCAATTCGCGATCCGCTTCCTCGAGTGTCACCCCGCGCCGCAACCGGCCGACGACGTCGAGGTAGTGCGCGCCGCGCTGCGTCGCCATCTGGTCCGCGGTGAAGCGGAGCGGCAGCCAGAGCTCCGAGCCATCAGGATAGACGAACCCGGCGGGCATCACGCCGAGCACGGTAGTGCTGATCCCTTCCAGCCGCACAGTGCGCCCCACGACCCCGGAGTCCGCGCCGAACCGCCGCCGCCACAGGTCGTAGCCCAGGACCACCCCGGGTGCGGCGCCCGGATCGTCGTCCGCGGTCGTCAGGGTCCGTCCGAGCAGCGGCGGGGTTCCCAGCACGGTGAAAAACCCGCCGGTGACTTGGGCGCCGGGGATCTGCTCGGCCGGCCCGTCGCCGGTCAGCGCGAAGGAGCCCGAGTTGGTGGCCGCCAGCTCGGTGAACGATCGACTGCGCGCGCGCCAGTCCGTGAAATCGGGTGGAGAGGCGGTGGACTTGCTGCCGCGCCACAGGCTGTAGGGGTGCACCAGGGCGCCGGGATCGGGAAACCCGAGCGGCCGCAACAGCACGGCGTTCACGACGCCGAAGGCCGTCGCGGTGCCGCCGATGCCGAGCGCCAACACCAGGACTGCGAGCCCCGTGAATCCCGGACTCCGGGCGAGCCGGCGGATGCCGTAGCGGATGTCTTGTATGA
>DATDED010000094.1:0-8780 GCA_036523455.1 Gemmatimonadales bacterium | reverse complement strand
CGTGGTGCCAGATGCCCCTTCGTGCAGGAAGAGTCCGCCGCCGCCACCAAAAAAGGTGGCTGAGACCTTTTCCGTGTTCACATAGATCCAGCCCAGATCGACGCCGGCCAGGATCAGGTCCACCTGCGTCCCCGTCGAGGGCTGAGATCCGCCCAGTCCGTGACGCGTCCAGGCAAGCTCACCCAGTACCGCCAGACCGGGGGCGCTCTCCGGCGCCCAATCCACACCGGCGCCGAGAAACGGACCGCCGCCCAGAAACGCGGTCCCGGCATCGTTCAGCTTCTGAAAGGTGCGGACACCGCCGCCGAGCACGAAGAGGCTGAGGCCCTCCCGTTGCTGGGCATGCGCCGGTCGCGCGACCATGAGTACTGTCAAGAACAAGAGGCCACTCATCCGCATGCGTTTCGCCCCTGTCGTGCAAGAGGTGAGGGAGGGTACTGGTGCAACCCGCTCGCCATGAACGTGCCTCACTTCCTGGCGAGAGGCAATCCGGCGGCGGTAGTCTGTGCGCGAGCTCCTACAGGTCGCGACGCGCGAAGCGCCGCCCGGCGAGGCGCAGTGGGGTCTGAGGTTGGGAAATCGCGGCCGCCTCGCGGTACAGGCACGAGGCCCGACCCTCGGGGAGGTACTCGATACGCTCGAGCGATTGGCCGAGCAGCTCCGCGATCAATGCCTGCTCGTAGCGGCACGGCGCCTGGGTCACGTCGACCAGGTCGCGGATGGGACAGTGGCAAATCCGCAGGGTAGGTTCGCCGAGCGTGCCGTCCACCTGGGCCATGAACCCCTCGTCGGCGAGGATCCGGGCCACCTCGGTGAATCGGGCGGCACCGATGAGCTCGCACACCCGTGCCAGCGCGGCGGGGCGTCGTACCGCGGCACGCTCGGCGAAGAACTGTTCGATCAGCTCGAGGTGTCCGTGCTTGGCGAGGTGCACCACGAGATCGCGCAGCACGGCCGCTTCGCCGTGCGGAAACAGCGCATCCCCGCGCCGTGTGAGGGCGTAGATCACCTCGGGGCGGCCCCGTTTGCCACGCCGGCTCCCCTGACGCTGCACGAGCCCGTGTGCCGTCAGCGTCCGGAGATGCTCGCGCAAGGTCGCGGGTGCAAACGGGAGCTGGCGGCCCACCTCTGCCTGGGTCGCCGGTCCGAGCTGTTTCAATAGAAGGAGGATGGACCGCTGGGTTTCCCCCAGGCCGGGTCCGAACAGCGGGGCGGTGGTAGCTGCGCTGGTGTTTGCGCTGGCCGATTCCATGGCAAACACGGTAGACGGGGACAGCTAAGTAGAAAGCAAAGTCCGGCTGAAGGTACCTTCAGGGATCGATGGAGTAATAACAGCGCATGACACTCGCGATGCTGCTCGCCGCCTGGCTCGGCGTGCTCCCGGCGCAGGGGAGTCAGGTCGCGGCGCAGGTGGCGTGGCGACCGGCACGTCCCCTGCAGGGTTCACTCGTCGTGATCGGCGTCCGCGTGCCGGCGACGGACAGCGTGCGTGTCGTGCGGGGAGAGCTCGCCGGGGAGCCGCTGCATTTCGAGCTCATCGACGGGTGGTATCGCGCGGTCGGCGGCGTGCCCATCGGCGCCCGGGCGCACCTCCGGGCACGCGTGGTGATCGAGCGGGCGAGTGGCGCCCGCGACACGCTGACCCGGAGCGTCCCGGTCAGGTTGCGGCGGGCGCCGAGCGAGCGGTTACGGACCGATCCGGCCTTCGTGCAGCCGCCCGAGTCGCTCGCTCCCCGATTGCAGGCCGAACGAGAGCTGGTCCGCGGGCTCAAGCGCGGGGCCCACGAGGTGCCCCGCTTGTGGAGCGACGCGTTCGTGCAACCGCGGCCCGGCCCGGTCACCAGTGTTTTCGGGATGCGGCGGGTGTTCAACGGGCAGCTGCGCAGCCGCCACCTGGGGGCGGACTTCTCCGGCCGCCGCGGCGACTCGGTCGTCGCCGCCAACCGCGGCGTCGTGGCGTACGTCGGCGATTTGTACTTCAACGGCACGACCGTCTTCCTCGACCACGGCGCGGGCCTGCTCACCGCCTACCTGCACCTCAGCCGGGTGGTGGTGGCCGCGGGCGACACGGTCTCGGCCGGCCAGCTCATCGGGCTCGTCGGCGCCTCGGGGCGGGTGACCGGCCCGCACCTGCACTGGTTCGCATCGTATGGCGACGTCACGGTCGATCCCACCGATCTCCTGCGGGTCGACCTGGGCGCGTCGCTGCCCTGATCACTCGCTCAGCGCGCGCCACATCGCGAGCGGCGTGCCGCGCACGACGGCGCGGCTGTGTGCCAGCCCGACCGCCACGACCAGTCCGCAGACCGCCAGCCACACCCCGAGCAACGGCAGCACCGGAAGGCGGAACGGCAGCTCGAACAGCCGCGTCATGATGGCCCAGCCGCCCGCGCCCGCCAGCACGACACCGGTCAGTGCGGCGAGCGAGCCCCAGGCGGAATACTCGGTGAGGAGGATGCCGCGCACCTGCCGGGTGCTGGCGCCGAGCGTCTTCAGGAGAACCGCTTCGCGGGCGCGCTGGAGACGCGAAGCCGTCAACGCCCCGATGAGGATCACGAGCCCGCTGCCGATCGAGAACAAGGCCATGAAGCGGATGGCGAGAGTGACCTTGGCGATGAGGCTGTCGAGCGTCCGCTGCACGAGGGTGAGGTCGAGGGACGAGACGCCGGGAAACGAGAGCGTGACGTCGCGCTGCAGCTCGGCGCGCAGCGTCGGGTCCGTGGTCCGGGCGAGCAGGACGAAGGTCTGCGGGGCGCGCTCCAGCACGCCGGGCTCGAAGACCACGAAGAAGTTCGGCTGAAACCGCGCCCAGCTCACCTGGCGGAAACTCGCCACCCGGGTCTCGACCATCACGCCCTGCACGTTCCAGGTGATACGATCGCCCAGGCCGACGCCCAGCGACGACGCGATATCCTCCTCGACTGAGACGCGGGGCAAATCTCCGTGCGGTCGTGCGGCGGTCCACCAGGTCCCCGCCGTCAGCCGCTCCGAGCTCACGAGTGTGTCGCGGTAGGTGTTGCGGTATTCCCGCCGCAACACCCAGGGGCTGCGGCGATGGAGGGAATCCGACGGCAACGAATCGATGGGGCGGCCGTTCACGCGCGCGATGCGGGCCGGAACGATCGGGGCCACGTCGAGCGGCCGCACGCCGCGGGCGTCGAGGAGCCGGGCGACGCTGTCCTTTTCGTCCACCTGGACATCGAAGAACACCAGATTTGGCCGGTCGGGTTGCGCATCGAGCGCGAACTGGGCCACTAGGCTGCGTTGCACGACGTACAGGGTCGTGATGAGGAAGACGCCGAAGCCGATGGCGAGCATCACGGCGACCGTCTGGTTTTGGGGTCGGAACAGATTCGCGATGCCCTGCCGGATCACGTAGCTCGCCCGGCGCGGGAACCAGCGTCGCGTCGCCCAGATCAGGCCCTTCGCCGTGAGCCAGAGGGCGGCCGTGGTGACGAGCACGGCCGCGGCGAAAGCGTAGCCGACGAGCGGGCGCGGCGCCTGCCAGCGCGACAGCGCCACGAGCCCGGCGACCATCATCGCGGCCACCACCAGGCGCCACCATCGCGCGGGCCGCGGCACGGGGCCGGCGTCGAGCTCGCGACGCAGCACACGGAGCGGGCTCACCTCCCGCAATTGCAGCAGCGGCAGCAGGGCGAACAGGCACGCCGTGCCGACGCCGATCCCGAGTCCGGTGAGCATGGTGGACCACCGCAGCGAGACCGACACATCGAGCGGCAGGAACTCACCGAACACGGCAGGCAGGGCGGCCTGCACCAGCACGCCCAGGAGGACGCCCACACCCGCTCCGATCAGGCCGAGGGCGGCGGCCTGGAGCAGGTAGACCGCGAGCACGGTGCGCTGGCTGGCGCCGAGGCAGCGCAACAGGGCGGCGCCGTCGAGCTTGTCCCGCACGAAGACGTTTACCGCGCTGCCCACGCCGAGCCCGCCGAGCAGCAGCGCGATCAGCCCGACCAGGCCGAGATACCGCGCCAGCCGGCCGAGCGCCCGGGTCAGATCCTCCTCCTGTTCCGAAACGGTCTCGCTGCTGATGAGGGAGTGCTGCAGCAGCGTGTTGTAGTGATTGAGGAACGGTTGGATCTGGGCGTCCGGCAGCTGGAAGTAAGCGCGGTACTGGGCCAGGCTGCCGAATTGGAGCAGGTGGGTCTCGCCCAGGTACTGGGCGGGGAGGTAGACGCGCGGGCCGATCGCCGACCAGAGCGAGACGTCGCCGGGTGCATCGCTCACGACGCCGGTGATGACGAATCGTGCGTCGCCGATCTGCACCGTGTCGCCCGGCGCGGCCTCCAGGTAGACGAGCACGGCGGGGTCCACGAGCACCGCGGGCCCGTTGCGAAACGTCGTCCACAGCGCCGGGGGGTTGGTGGCGATGGTCCCGTAGAAGGGGAAGCCCTCCGTGACGGCGCGGACGTCGACCAGCCGCGTGCGCCCGCTGCGCACGGCGAGCGCCATGGACGCGAAGCTCGTCACCCGGGCGATGGGCACGCCGGACGCGCGCAGCGAGTCGAACACGGCTTCGACCGAGTCCGGGAACGGGGATCGCGAGCGCAGCGCCAGGTCGGCGCCGAGCAGCGTGCGGGCCTGCGCGTGGACGGATGCGGTGACGTCGGCGCGGAACGAGTTGATCGCCACCAGCGCGGCGACGCCAAGACTCACCGCGCCCAGATAGAGCGCCAGTCGCCGCCGGCTGCCGCGGCTCTCGCGCCAGGCCATGACGAGCGCGAACGGCGCCCTCACGCGGGCTCCGCGCGGGTGTCGGAGACGATCGCTCCGGCGGAGATCCGGATCACCCGGCGGGCCCGGGCAGCCAGCGCTGGATCGTGCGTGACCAGGACGAGGGTCGTCCCCGCGTCGCGATTCAGGGCCACCAGCAGGTCGATCACCGCGTGACCGGTCTCGGCGTCGAGGCTGCCCGTGGGCTCGTCGGCCAGCAGCACACGGGGCTCGGCGGCGAAGGCGCGGGCGAGGCCCACGCGCTGCTGCTCGCCGCCCGACAGCTGCGCGGGATAGTGATCCATCCGGTCGCCGAGGCCCACGCGCTCGAGCAGCTGCCGCGCGCGCGCCTCCGCCGTGCGACCGTTCCCGGCGGCTCGGCCCCGCAGCTCGAGCGGTACGAGGACGTTTTCCAGCGCGGTCAGCGTGGGCATGAGCTGGAAGGTCTGGAACACAAAGCCGACCTTCTCGACGCGCATCCGGGCCCGCGCGTCCTCGGACAGCGCGCCCAGATCCTCGCCGTCGAGGCGGATGGTCCCTCGCGTGGGACGATCGAGGCCGGCGAGCAGGCCGAGCAGCGTCGTCTTCCCGCTGCCCGAGGGCCCCATGATCGCCACGAACTCTCCCGGAGCGATGGCGAGGTTAATTTGGCGCAGCACGGTGAGCGGCCGGCCGCCGCTCTGGTACGTCTGTTCGAGGTCCTGGGCTTCGATCATCATGCGGCGAATAATACTGAGCGCGGCGCTCGCAGGTCTCGCCGCCTGCAGCGGACGCCCCCGCGACGCCGTCCCGGCGGCGGCCGACCGCACGGCCGACGCGGCGGCGCCGGTCGATAAACGCCCGGTCGTGCTCTGCTTCGGGACGAGTTTGACGGCAGGGCTGGGCCTCGCACCCGAGGAAGCCTATCCGGCCCTGCTGCAGCGCAAGGTTGACTCGGCGGGGCTCGGGTACCGGATCGTGAACGCCGGTGTGAGCGGCGAGACCTCGGCCGCGGGACTGCGGCGCATCGACTGGCTGTTGGGGCAACCGCAACAGGTGGCGGTCCTGCTGCTCGAGCTGGGCGCCAACAACGCGCTGCGTGGACAGGATCTCGGCGCCGCAAAGCGGGACCTGCAGGCGATCATCGACCGCACCAGAGCGCGATTCCCCGACGTACGCATCGTCGTCGCCGGGATGGCCGCTCCGCCGAATCTGGGGGCCCGCTACACACGCGAATTCCGCGAGATGTTCGTCGATCTCGCCCGCGCCAACCGCGCCGCGTTGATCCCGTTCCTTCTCGAGGGGGTCGCGGGTCGCCCCGAGGTCAACCAGACGGACGGGATCCACCCGACCGCCGAAGGCGAGCGTTTCGTGGCGGCCAACGTTTGGAAGGTGCTGGAGCCGGTCTTGCGGAGTGTCAGGCGCGAAACAGGTACGTGACCTTCGCGAAGAACTGGTCCTGCAGGCGGTGCAGGCCGCGGAACGCGAACGCCTCCGGCTCCATCAGACTGCTGCCGTACCCCAGGTACATCACCGTCCCCGGCGACGGTGTGTAGGACACGAGCCAGTCGAGCCGCAGCGCGTTGCGGGATTGCGCCACAGCCCGTTCGTACACTCCCGTCGCGGGATTGCGGATCAGGATCGGGTCGTTGGTGCGTGAGTCGTCCCGCAGCGAGTCCTGCCGGGCCGCATCGTACTGACCCACGACCCGCAGGAAGAGCGAGCGGGCGGCCTGATACTCCACCTTCAGACGCGGGATCATCTCGCGGGCTACCGTGCTGCCGTCCGTCTTGCGCCAGTACTGCTGGTGCAGGTAGGTCGCGTTGACGCGGACCCGGTCCGACGGACGCCAGTTCATGGCACCCTGGATGAGCAGCACCCGGGCCGGCGCCCACTCGTAGAAATTCTCGTCCTGGATCGCCGGCAGGACGAGCACGTTCGCGTCGAGCTTGCGGAATTGCGGGGTCTGGACCTGGAAGAACAGGTCGTAGTTGGCGATCCGCGGGATGCCGACGAAGGGCAGGGTGTCCTTCAATCCCAGGGTCGTGTGCTCGAGGCGATAGTCCGCGTAGAGCGTGGGGTCGTAGTGGAACGACTCGATGAACAGGCCGGTGTTGACCGACCACCCTCGCACCACCCACGTCGAGTTGAAGTGAATCTCCTGATCGTCGGGGACGTGGCCGGCGGTGAAGTTCGGGTAGCGCCACCGCCCGAACAGCAGCATGTCGCCGGTCCAGGCTTCCACCGCCGCGCCCGGGCGGCCATACCGCGTCACGCGATGGTCGATGGTCGCCGTGGCAATGCCGGCGCGGGAGACGAATCCGCTTGCGGCGACGAAGTCGGGGTCGATGCCGCCGAGCGAGTAGGTGAACCCGAACTCCCGGCCGCTGCGGTCGACGCTCACCGCCCACAGCGGGGCGTCGAACCGCCGTCCGGCTCGGCGCGTGACGCTGCCCGCGACCTGGGCCCGCGCCGTATAGACCTTCCCGAACACGAGTCGGACGTCGGTCCCGGCGACACGGTTGTAGTCGCCGCCGTCGATCTTGTCGGTGTACACGATACCCAGCGTCGAAGCGCCGCCCAGGTCGCGCCGCGCCCGGACGATGTTGTAGACCGGGTGGTCCGTGCCGCTCGCGGAGTAGGCCCGGTCGTCCACGCCCGACAGGATGCCCAACCCGAAGCCAGAGACCTTCCCGGTCATCTTGACCGCGGCGACCGGCTGCACCAGCCGTCGCGTGTAGACGAGCGCATTCGGCGTGGAGAACTGCTCCAGCCCCTCGAGGAAGAACGGGCGCTTCTCCGGGAAGAACAGCGCCTGACGGGGATCGAACACCAGCTGGCTCGCGTCCGTCTCCACCTGCGAGAAGTCGGGCCGGACCGTGCCGGTGAGCGTGAGGTTGTTGGTGATGCCCCAGCGCACGTTGCCGCCGACGTTGGGATCGACGTGGCCGTAGGACCAGCGCGCCGCGCCGGGAGCGCCGTTCACCGTGCCGGTCAGCTCGGGATTCACATCGAGCACGAGATCGCGGTGCAGGTCGGTCAGTCCGGTGAGGGTCCCCGATTGCGCCAGGAACGAGGCGGCGGCGCGCCGTGCCGCGGTCCAGGTTTGGAGATGACCGGAATGCTGCACCGCGCGGATGATGTTGAGGCTCCACTGCTGCGCATCCCGGGGCTGATAGCGGAGGCTCTTGAACGGGATCCGGATCTCGACCTCATACCCGAAATCGGTCAGGCGGCCTTTGGTCTGATAGACGAAGTCAGCGGAGCGGTCGACGGTGTCGCGCGATCCCGCCTGGGTCTCGTTCAGCGTCCCGTCGGACTGCACGCCCAGCGGATTGGCGCCGAACACCAGCGCCTGGCGGTGATCGTCGAACGTGTCGAGGAGGATCTCGATCCAGTCGTCGTTGGCGATGCGGTCCCGGTTCGCCAGGGTGGCATGGACCGGGCCGTGGGATTCGAACGCGCGCACGCCGAACCAGATGGCCGTGGGCGAATACCACACCAGCACCTCGGTGGAGTCCTCCGCCGGGCGCCCGTCCACGGGCGAGTACTCGGAAAAGCCGGTGAGGGCGGCCGCCTGTGCCCAGACGTCCTCCGAGAGCCGCCCATCGACCACTACGCCGGCCTCCGCGAGGCGCGGAACCGTCACGTCCGTGCGGCCCGCGGCCCCTGAATACGGGCCCGAGCCCGCGATCAGGATCGGAACGAACACAAGCCGAAACATCGGGCCCTAACCTACCGTGTTTCCCCCAGGGCGGGGGCGCGGCGTACAGGATCGTCACACTTCCTGGACGGATTTCGCCGTGTGACGCGGCGACCTCCCGCCCGGGTATGCACTCTCAAACCTCTTTCAGCCGGGGTGTCAGATGATCCCTTGTGGTCGGTGTTCCATGGCCCGGCGTCCTTCGTTCCTGTTGCTCACCCTGTCCCTCGCCCTCGCCACCAGGGCCGCGGCGCAGATCATTCCGATCCGAAGCGTCCCGCTCGCCCAGGGGGATCAGCTCCTGATTTTCCCGACGGCGAACCTGGGGATGGGCGGGGTTTCCATCGCTCTGGCGGACTCGCTG
>DATDED010000093.1:0-10949 GCA_036523455.1 Gemmatimonadales bacterium | reverse complement strand
AGCGGAGTCGGAGACGATCGGCTACCTCATCGTGCCGGACGACGGAGGCGCCGGTCTTCGTGTGCGTCCGGTGTCGGATGCTGCGGGTGATCCCGCGACGGTGCGGGGGGCATGGCGTCGCACGGACATGGGCTATGTGGTCACCGTGGGCATCGAGTGGCCCGAGGGACTGCTGGCCCACGTCGGAGGCCGGGCGGGATTCGACCTGATCGTGAACGAGCAGCTGCCGGATCGGGAACGGCGGGCCGGCCAGCTGGTATGGAGCGGCGGCAACGGGTGGGTCTGGCTGAGAGGGGACCGGCAGGACGCCGGTCGGTTCGGCATTCTGGAGCTCGTGGGATGATCGGATTGCGGATTGTCGATTGCGGATTGCGGATTGTCTGTGGGAGTCACGCATCCCAAGCGCTCCGGGACAATCCGCAATCCGCAATCCGGAATCCACAATCTTTCGTATGAGCGTCCTCGTCGTCCTCCACCAGCCCCAGGACCTCCTCAACATCGCCCACGTGGTGCGCGCGCTGAAGAACTTCGGGGTGCGCGACCTGCGGCTCGTCGACCCGCGGGAATACGACGCACACCGCATCGAGGGGATCGCGCATCAGTCGCACGACGTCGTGTCCCGGATCGCGCGCTTCGACGATCTCGCCGCGGCGCTGGCCGACTGCGTGCACGTCGTGGGTTTCACCGCCCGGGGTCGCTCGGCGAAACGCAATGTCCAGCGGCCGCGCACAGCGGCCGCGGAGGTTCTGGACGCGGCCGGCGGTGGACCGGTCGCTCTGCTGTTCGGACGGGAGGACAAGGGACTGTCGAATGAGGCGCTGGACCGTTGCCACCGCATCGTGACCATTCCCACGTCGCCCGCCTATGCCTCGCTTAACCTGGCGCACGCCGTGGTCGTGATGCTGTACGAGCTGGCGCTGGCCCGTGGGGATGAGGCACGGGCGTTCAAGACACCGCGCCGCCCGGCGGAGGCGGCTGCGGTGGAGGAGATCGAGCGTCTGTTCGCTGATGTGGAACGGGCGCTCGCGGCGATCGATTTCTTCAAGATCCGCGACCGCGAACACATCATGCGGACGGTGCGCGAGATCGTGCACCGCGTGCCGCTCGACCAGCGTGAGGCGAAACTGCTGCGCGCGATGGCCATCGAGGTGGTGAAGTATCGTGAACGACTGGCGCGTTCCGGGATTCACGTCGACCGGGAGTAAGCGTCCCGAGGCGCTGTTCGGCGCCGGCGACGACCCGGGCCTGCCCACGCGCCTGGCGCGCGCGGCCGGCGCCCGCGTGTGGGATGCGGAAGGGCGCGAGTATCTCGACTACATCATGGCGCTGGGGGCGGTGGCGCTGGGGTACGGGCACCCGGACGTGAATCGCGCGGCGGGCGACGCGATCGCGGCCGGCGTCGTCGGGCCGTTGCCGCCGGTCCAGGAGGAGATGCTGGCCGAAGCGCTGGCGGCCCGGTTGCCCTGGATGGAGCGCACCCGGTTCCTCAAGACCGGCGCGGAAGCGGTCGCGGCGGCGGTGCGGATCGCCCGTGTCGTCACCGGCCGCGAGGAGGTCCTGGGCTGCGGGTACCACGGCTGGCTCGACTGGTGTCAGGGCCGTGCCGAAGGGGTCCCCCAGGGAACGCGCGCCGTGTTCGCGGAGCTGCCGTTCAACGACCCCGAACGGGCGCGCGAAATGATCCGCTACCGCATCGATCGGCTCGCGGCGGTGGTCATCGAGCCCGTCGTCGTGGCGGAGCCGAGCCGCGAGTGGCTGGAGGTCCTGCGCGCTGAAACCACGGAAGCGGGCGTGGTGCTGGTCTTCGACGAGATCAAGACGGCGTTCCGGCTGGCGATCGGAGGCGCCGCCGAGCGCTACGGCATCGTCCCCGACCTGATGGTGATCGGGAAAGCCTGCGCCAACGGGTTTCCCCTGGCGGCCGTCGGCGGCCGCGCCGATCTGATGGCGGCGGTGAATCGCACCTGGATCTCCTCCACCCTCGCTACGGAATCGGTCGCCCTCGCCGCCGCGCTCGCGACGCTCGAGGTGTTCGAGCGCGAGCAGGTCTGCGCGCACCTGCACCACGTCGGCACCGAGCTGCTGCACGGCCTGCATCGCCTGCAGCACCATCACCGCCATGTCCTGACCGGCGTGGGGGGCGTGGCCGAGATGTCCTTCTTCCACTACGTCAACGAGGACGTGTCCCGGGCGGTGGCGGCGGGCTGCGCCAAACGGGGGCTCCTGTTCAAGCGCACCGCCTACAACTTCGTGTCCCTCGCCCACACCGCGGCGGACGTCGCGTTCACCCTGGGAGTCCTGGAGGAGGTCCTGAAGTCGGCGTAGCGTCGTCGTGCCGCCCGGCTCAGATTCCTGCATGCTGATCGACGTCCACGCCCACTTCTTTCCCGAGCGGAGCGCCCGCGCGGACTGGCGCGAGTACAACGCCAGCCGGCTGCGGGCGGGGGAGCGCATCGGCATCGGGATCCACGTCACTTCGACGCTCGGCACCTTCGGCCGCACCTCACCGACGTACTTTCCCTCTCCGGACGACGTGGTGTACGGCAACGACTTCTCGCTCGCCCTCCAACACGAGCAGCCGACCCGGATCCGCTGTTATGCATGCGTCAACCCCAACTACACCGCACACGCGCTCGCCGAGATCGCGCGCTGCCGCAAGGCCGGGATGGTGGGGATCAAGCTCGCGGCCAGCCGGCGGGCCAACGACCCGTTGCTCGATCCCATCTGCCACCTGGCGGCCGAGCTCGAGCTGCCCATCCTGCACCATATCTGGCAGAGCCGTCGGCGCGATTGGCCCGGCCAGGAAGCCACCGACGGCGTGGAGCTGTGCCAGCTCGCCGGGCGGCATCAGGATGTCACGTTCATCCTCGCGCACGTGGCGGGCGGCGGCGATTGGCGCCATACCCTCCCCGCGGTGCGTCCGCACCGCAACGTCTACGTCGACCTCTCCGGCAGCGGCGTGGACGGCGGGATGCTCGAGGCGTGCCTCGCCGCGGTGGGCGCCGCGCGGCTCCTCTGGGGCAGCGACATCACCATGGATACCGGATGGGGCAAGCTCCGCTACCTCGAGCGCCTGCTCCCACCGGCCGACATCGAGCTCGTCCGGTGGAAGAACGCGGCGCGCATCTTCCCGTCGGGCAGCTTCCCCACCGACTGATGCGCATCGACGTCAACGCCTTCCTCGGCGCCTACCCGTGGAGCCGCCTGCCGGGTACTTCCCCCGAGGCACTCCTCGCCGCGATGGACCGCGTGCGGATCGACACGGCCTGGGTGTCGCATCTTCCGGGGTTGTTCTGGCGCGATCCGACCGAGGGGAATTCTTGGCTGTACGAAACCTGCACCGCGCACCCGCGCCTGCGGCCCGTTCCCGCGGTGCATCCCGGTCTGGTCCACTGGCAGGACGTGCTGAACGAGGCGGTGGAGCGTGGCGCCGTGGCCGTGCGGTGTGATCCCCTCTACTTCGGCCTGCAGCCGTCCGGGCCCGAGGTCCGCGTGCTGGCGGCGGCCTGCGGTGCAGCGAACGTGCCGCTCCTCATGGCGATCCGGCTGGAGGATGGGCGGCAGCGTCACCCCAACGACGTGGCCGGAGAGCTGCCGGCGGCGGCGCTGCGCGCCCTGATTCGCAGCGACCAGGATCTGCGGCTCGTCGTCACGCACGCGGATCGTGGCATCGTGGAAGAAGTGCATTTCGGCTCGACGCCCGAAGAGGCGCGGCGCATCTCGTGGGACATCAGCTGGCTGTGGGGTCCGCCCGAGGATCACCTGGCGACCGTGCTGGCGACGATCGGCGTCGAGCGGTTCGTGTTCGGTACGGGGCAGCCGCTGCGCCTCCCGGAGAACGCCGTGGCGAAGCTCGACCTCCTCGACCTGTCGGCGGAGCAGCGCGCGTTGATCGAGTCGGACAACGCGCGCGCCCTGTCGGCGGGCTGAGCCGATGTCGCTGATCGCCCGTCTCGAGGGCGGGCTCATCCCCGCCGTCCCGGTTCCGTTCCAGGGCTCGGGCCTCGCCGCCGCGGCCCAGCAGAGGTACGCCGGGTGGATGGCAGGGCAGGGCGTTGCGGGCGTCGCCGTGTGGGCCCATACCGGACGGGGCCCGCACCTCACAGAGGCCCAGCGGCGCACTGTGCTCGACGTCTGGCGCGCCGCCCTGCCCGATCGCGTGATCGTGGCGGGCGCGTCGACACCCGAGATGGCCCGCGAGGCCCGGGCTGGCGGCGCCGACGCGCTGCTGGCCTTCCCCCGCGCGGCCGATCCGGTCGGCTGGCACGCCGCGTTGAGCGCGGAGCTGCCGGTCATCGCCTTCTACTTATACGAGGCGGCGGGCGGCGTGGCCTATGACGAGGGGACGCTGGCGGCCATCCTCGCGCTGCCCGGTGTCGTCGGCATCAAGGTGGCCACCCTGGATTCCGTCATGACCTTCCAGCGGATCGCCGCCGTGCTGCGCGCGGCGCCCGGCAAACTGCTCATCACGGGCGAGGACCGGTTCCTCGGCTACTCGATCCTGATGGGGGCGACCGCCGCGCTGGTGGGCATGGGAGCGGCGTTGACGGATCTGCAATGCGACCTGTTGCGCGCGCATGTCGCCGGCGACCATGCCCGGTTCAACCATCTGCTCGGTATCCTCGACCGGTTCGCTCAAGCCACGTTCGTCCCGCCGATGGAGGGGTACGTGCGGCGCATGCTCTGGGCCGCCGCCGCCGACGGCGTCATTCCTGCGGATTGCTGCGACGACCCGTGGGCCCCGGCCGAGGTGCCCGGGGAGCGCGAGGCGGTGACTCGGGCGGTGCACGATGCGCGCGCTGCTGGCCGCTGACTTCGAGCGCTTCCGCGACGAGCTGCCGGGGGACTTCCCGGACTACGTGCGGGAGGCCTACAAGATCGATCTCACCGCCCGCTATCTGGGGCAGACGCTGCCCCATCCGATCGGCAAGGGGTCGGGGCAGCTGTCGCTCAATGAGCGCCAACTCGAGGAAGACGCGACGGCCGGACTGGCGTTCGTGGTACTCAAGACCCTGATTGCGCAGGACGCGGCGGGCGTCCGCTCGATGGCGGCCTGGGCCGTGCACGAGACTAAGATGAAGGTCGAGCGTCGCGTCGTGGGTGGCGCCGACCGCGGCTGGACCGTGACCTGGAAGGGCCGCGGCTGGGACGGTTCACTCGATGACTATCTCGCACTGGTGCGGGTGGGACGCGATCTCACGCGGGCCGGAGCGCTGCTCGTTCTCCCCTCGGTGAAGTACCACCTGCCGCGCCTCGGGGTGCCGTTCGTCGAAACGGAGTATCGCTTCACCACGGCGACGCTCGCCGACGCTTGGGGCGAAGCACCGCTGCTCCTGGAGAAGGATTTTTCGCCGACGCTGGCGGGCGACGCGCTCGCCGAGGACCAGGCGCAGATCCTCCGGTGGCTGCGGGAGACGCCCCGGCTCATCCGCCGCGTTTCCCCGATCGAGACTCGCGTGTCGGTGAAGCTGATGAACGCCCGCTTCGCGGACGACTTTCAGCACGAGATGATGCTGGCGGCCGCTGGTGCCGACGCCCTGGTGTGCTTCAACCGGCTGTTCGACGTCGAGCAGGGCGTGGCGTACGGCGGCATCGATCTGCTCGAGCGCAATCTGCGCATCCTTCGCAGCTTCTCCCGGCTCGGGGGCGAGCCCGGCCAGCCGTCGTTTCCCGGACTGTGCGGCACGGGAGGCATCAGCACGGGACGCGACGTGCTCGCCTATGCCCAGGCGGGGTGCGAGGCGGTGCAGCTGCACACCTACTTTCAGCTCCCGCTCGACGAGTACTCGGCCCGGTCCGGATCGCGCACGCAGCGCGCGCTGCACCAGCTCGTGTTTCACCCGCAAACCGGTCTCGTCGCCGAGCTGTGGCGCCTCGAGCAGCAGGGCGCGATCCACCGGCGGGGCGGCGAGCTGCACTTTCTCGATCTGCCGCATGCTCGTCTCAAGGGCTGAGCTGTTCGAGCTCACGCTGCCCCTGGTCGAGCCGTTCATCATCTCGGGCGGCGCGATCCGGGAGCGGCGGTCGTTCATCGTCGCGCTGTACGACGACGACGGTCACGTGGGCTATGGAGAGTCGCCGCCGTTCGAGCAGCCGTTCTATTCGGAGGAGACACTGGCGGGCGCCGGCGATCTCCTCGCTCGCGTGCTGCTGCCGCGGGTGGTGGGCCGGGAGTTCGTTGATCCCGAGGAGATCGATTCGGCGTTGCGCGTTGGCGTGCGTGGCAACCCCTTCGCCCGGGCTGGAATCGAGACGGCGGCATGGGATCTCGAGGCGGACCGGCGCCACATGGGACTCGCCCCGCTCCTCGGGGAGCGGTTGGAAACGTCGCGGGCGACGGCCGTCCCGTGCGGCGTCGCCCTCGGGATTCCCCAGGATCGTCGGCCGGCGACGCTGGCGCGCTGGATCGCCGGAGCGCTCGAGCTCGGCTACCGTCGCGTGAAGATCAAGGTGATGCCGGGCTGGGACGAGGAGGCGGTGCGCGCCGCGCGGGAGGTGATGGCCGGCGTGGATCTGCCGCTGACGGTCGACGCGAACGGCGCCTACGAATGGCCCGCGCACGAGCGCGAACTGCGGGCGCTGGACGACGCCGGCTTGCTGTACATCGAGCAGCCCCTGGGGCCGGAGGAGCTCGTGGGACACGCCCGCCTGGCGCACACGCTCCGCACGCCGATCTGCCTCGACGAGACGCTCAAGAGCGCGAGCCACGCGCGCCAGATCGTGGAGCTCGAGGGGCCGCGCGTGTGGAACATCAAGGTGCACCGGGTGGGGGGACTCACCGAGGTCTGCCGCATCTATCGGATCGCCGAGTCGTACGGAGCGGAATTGTGGGCCGGGACGATGCCCGAATCCGGCATCGGGTCTCAGGCACCGCTGGCCGTTGCCTCGCTGCCGCGCTGCGTGTATCCGTCGGACCTGGAGCCGAGCGCACGGTGGTACGGGCGCGACCGGGACGTGATCGAGCTGACCATGGGTCGCGACGGCCGCATGGCGGTGCCAAACCACTCCGCCCGCTCGCTGCTCGATGCCGCGCGCTTCGGGGCGGTGACCCGACGCACGATGATCCTTCCCTGAACTCAAGTGCTTGGCACAACGCTACATACGGCGACGTGTTGACCGCACCCGTAACTTCCTGTGCCTTTGCAGTCAACCGGAATCCCCAACCCGAGAGCGCTGATGCCCCGCCAACCGAATGGATACTGGGCGACCAACCTCTACATGAGCCCGCGGGCCCGACCCAAGTCCGACGCACCCGCGCGTGATCTCCCCAAGCTCGCCGCCGGGCGGTTCAAGCGGGCGCGCGAGAACATCCGTGCACTGCGCCACGTGACGGAGCAGATCGTCTACATGGGCACGGAGTGGAAGTGGGTGTGGATGTACGAGGTCGGCGGCCGCAAACTCGGATTCCTGCATCCCATGGAGTCGGGCGTGAGCGGTACGTTCGTGCTCAACGACGCCGAGGAGCAGGAGTTGATCCTGGCCGACGGCCTGCCGCGGTCGGTGAAGCAGGCGGTACGCGAAGGCCGGATGGTGGAAGGCGTGCGCTGGTGCTGGATGGACTTCCCCGATCTAAATACGGTGAACGGGTTCGTCGGCGTCATTCAGCTCAAGCACCATCTGTTGTCGCGGCCCGACTGAGCGGGACTTGTGCGGCGTTCGGCGGCCGCACTACATTCCCCGCGCCCGCATCCATTGCCGTACTAAGCCTTTGCCATACGAGGCCAGCGCTTTGGTGATCACCAGAGGGGGCAGAGCCGCGACCGGATGTCTGGCGTCGATGTTCCTGGTCATGGGAGCCGTCCCTCTGGCGGCACAAGCCGCTTCTCCGGCCCCCGGCACTGCAGGCTACAAAGCTCCCGTCATCACCGACACCACGTCGCTCGCGGGCCCCCGACAGCCGATTTTCTTCCGTCACGACATTCACGCCGGGCAGGATCGCATCCCCTGCCTGTACTGCCACAACACCGTGACGGTCGCGAGCGAGCCCGGGATGCCGGCCCTGCGCACCTGCATCGGGTGCCATCAGATCATCGGCGGGTCCACGCCGTCGCATCAGGCCGAAATCGCCAAAGTGCGCAAGGCGTGGAGCGACCGGAAACCCCCGGAGTGGATCCGGGTGTACTGGGTTCCCGGCTTCGTGCATTTCCCCCACATGCGGCACATCAAGGTCCTGGGCAACTCGCCGGAGGCCTGCGCCAATTGCCACGGCGAGGTGAACGGGACGACCCAGATCTCCCAGGTGAAAACGTTGCGGATGGGCTGGTGCATCCAGTGTCACATGGAACGCAAACTCAGCCGAGACTGCTCGGTGTGTCACTATTAGCCGGGGCGTCGGAGACGACATGCGCGACGGGATGAACCGGCGACGGTTCCTGAAGGTCCTCGGAGTGACGGGCGGCGGTGCCGCGGCGCTGTCGGGCTGCGGGATCGGCCCCGAGCCGACCGAGAAGCTCATTCCCTACGTCGTGCCGCCGGAAGGCCAGACCCCCGGCATCGCGACCTACTACGCCAGCACCTGCCGCGAATGCGCGGCCGGGTGCGGCATTCAGGTGAAGGTACGCGAAGGGCGCGCCCTCAAGATCGAGGGGAACCCCGCCTCGCCGGTGAATCACGGGCGACTGTGCGCGCGGGGGCAGGCCGCCCTGCAGGGGCTCTACAACCCGGATCGCGTCACCGGCCCGATGCGGCGCAACGCCGCCGGGCAATTCGAGCCGGTCAGCTGGGACGATGCGATCACGACGTTGCGGTCCAAGGTGGCCGAGGCGCGCGACCGGGGGCTCGTCTTCGTGACCGGTCTCGAGTCGGGCAGCTTCGGGGATCTGGTGGACGAGTGGACCAGGGACGCGGGCGGGCGGCGCGTCACCTGCGAGCCGTTCGGGTTCGAGGCGCTGCGCGAGGGCAACCGGCTCGCGTTCGGCGACGCGAGCGTTCCCACCTACGATTTCGCCGCGGCCGGGTACATCCTCTCCTTCGGCGCCGACTTCATGGAGACCTGGCTCTCGCCGGTCGGCTTCCAGAACGCCTTCACGCACGCGCACAGCTTCGAGTCCGGCACGTCGTCCGGTATGGCGAAGTTCGTCTACGTGGGTCCGCGCATGCCGCAGACCGCGCTCTCCGCCGACGAGTGGCTGCCCGTGGCCCCGGGGACCGAAGGGCTCCTGGCGCTCGCCATGGCCCAGGTGATCGTGCGCCAGCGGCTGGCGGCCGTGCCGGCGGACGCCGCCCGCCTGTCGCTGCCGGCGCCGGCGTCGGTGGCGCAGGCGGTCGGCCTCGACGCGGGAACGATCGAGCGGCTGGCGCGCGAGTTCGTGGCCGCCGGCGCCGGTCTCGCGGTCGCCGGCGGTATGGCGGCCCACTACCCCAACGGCGCCGAGATCGTGGCGGCGGTCAACGTTCTGAACTACGTCGCCGGAGCGGTCGGCAAGACCGTGAAGTTCGGCGCGGACCTGGCCCAGGGGAGCGGCGCGGCCGGCAGCCATCGGGAGCTGTCCGAGCTCACCGCGGATATGGCTGCGGGAAACGTCGCGGTGCTGCTGGTGCACGGCGCCAACCCGGTCTATGCGCTGGGCGGGGCGTTCGCCCAGGCGTGGGGGAAGGTGCCCTTCAAGGTGAGCTTCTCGTCGTATCTCGACGAGACCGCCGCCGGCGCCGATCTGGTCCTCCCCGATCACCATCCGCTCGAGCAATGGAACGACAGCCGTCCGCGCGCGGGCGTGTACGCGCTGCAGCAGCCGGCGATGCTGCCGGTATTCGACGGCACCTTGCAGACCGGCGACGTCCTGTTGCGTGCGGCGGGGAAGCCCGGCTCCTTCAAGACGTACCTGCAGGGCAAATGGCAGGCGCTCTACCAGCGCGTGGAGGGCGCGCGCGGCCCGGGCTTCGACCAGTGGTGGACCGACGCCCTGCAGCGCGGCGGCGTGTACGGTGACGCCCCCGCCCGGTCCGTGCGGCTCGCGGCGGCAGCCGCCGGGGTAGCCGCGGCGGCGCCGTCGTTCGCGGGTGACGCCGTGGCCGTGGTGTTCCCGCACCCGGCGCTGCACGACGGCCGCGGCGCCAACAAGCCGTGGCTGCAGGAGCTGCCGGATCCGGTCTCCAAGCTCACCTGGCACGGCTGGGTGGAAGTCCACCCCGACACCGCCGCGAAGTGGCAGCTGGCCAGCGGTGACGTGTTGCTCGTGAAATCGGCTGCCGGCGGCGTGAACGCCCCGGTATGGATCACGCCGTCCGTGCGTCCGGGCGTCGTGGCGTTGCCGACGGGACAGGGGCACACGGCCTACGGCCGCTATGCCCAGAACCGTTCCTTCAAGGCCTTCGACCTGCTGGATGTCCAGGCGAACGGCTACGGCGGCCGGACGCACGTCGTCGCGGTGACGGTCGCCAGGACGACCGACCACCGCCGTCTTGCGTCCACCGAGGGCACCGGGCGTCCCCTGGGTGAAGACATGGTGCCGGTGCTGTCGCTCGAGCGGGCGCGCGGCCTGCACGCCGGCGAGCACGCGATCGAGGAAGAGGGAGTGCCGGAATACGCCCGGGCCGCCGAGGAAGGCTGGGCCGAGGCGCAGCACGAGAAGGCGTCGCTCGGCAACTACGCGGGCGACCACCCCCGCTGGGCGATGGCGATCGACGTGGGCAAGTGTACCGGGTGCTCGGCGTGCGTGACGGCCTGCTACGCCGAAAACAACGTCGCCACGGTGGGCGAGGACCTCGTGGTGCGTGGCCGCGAGATGGCCTGGCTGCGGATCGAGCGCTACTTCCGCCCCGCAGCCGACGGCCCAGCGGTCTCCGCGGTGACCTCGCCGATGCTGTGCCAGCAATGCGGCAACGCGCCGTGCGAGCCGGTCTGCCCCGTGTTCGCCGCGTATCACACGCCCGACGGGTTGAACGGCCAGGTCTACAACCGCTGCGTCGGTACGCGCTATTGCTCCAACAACTGCCCGTACAAGGTCCGC
>DATDED010000092.1:0-4689 GCA_036523455.1 Gemmatimonadales bacterium | reverse complement strand
ATCGTGGACATCACGCCGCCCACGGCCTCGCTCCAGCCCGGCGCCCACGTGCAGCTCTCCGTGCGCGCCCGCGATACGCACGACCGGCCGATCAGCGACCGCAAGGTGAACTGGAGCTCGAGCGATCAAACCATCGCGACGGTCACCGCCCAGGGCGCGGTCACCGCCGTCAAAACCGGACGGGCGACCATCACGGCGCAGATCGAAACCCGCAGCGCCTCCGCCGCCGTCACGGTCACCGCGGTGCCGGTGGCGAGCGCCGCCCTGTCACCCGCCTCCCTGACGCTGTCGGTCGGCAGATCCGCGCCGCTGTCCGTCGCGCTCCGCGACGCGCGCGGCGGCGCAGTACGCGACCGGGACGTGCAGTGGGCGACCGGCAACGCGGCCGTGGCCACCGTATCGCCGACCGGCTCGGTCACGGCAGTCGGCGCGGGGACGACGACCATCACCGCGACGAGCGAGGGCGTCACCGCGTCGGCGGCGGTGACCGTGTCCGCCCCGCCACCGGTCGCCGTGAATCCACCGCCGGCGCCCACGCCGAGCCAGCCCGTGGAATCGCAGCCTCCGGCGGCGCAGCCGGCACCAACGCCCCCCACCGAGACCGCGTCGCGGCTGCTCCCTCACCGCGGCATCGCGGCGGGCGGCTCCCACTCGTGCGGGATCACCCAGGAAGGCGCCGCGGTGTGCTGGGGCAGCAACGCCAGCGGCCAATTGGGAGGCGCGGCCGCCGGCGCGTCGGCGAGCGCTCCGGTGCAGGTGGGCACGGGCGCCTTCACGACTCTCGTCGCCGGCAGCGACCACACCTGCGGCCTGACGCAGAGTGGAGCGGCGATCTGCTGGGGCCTGAATACCAAGGGGCAGCTCGGCAGCGGACACACGGCCGGGGCGCCCACCCCCGGGGCGGTGGCCGGCGGTCACGTGTTCGTCGGACTCACGGCGGGCGCCCGGCACACGTGCGGACTGACGGCGGACGGAACCGCATGGTGCTGGGGCGACAACGGCACCGGGCAGCTGGGAGACGGCAGCACGCGGGGGGCGAACCTGCCCCGCCGCGTCGCGGGCGACACGAAGTTCAGGGCGTTGGCGGCCGGCTCGGACCACACCTGCGGCCTCGCCGGTGACGGCCGGGTGTACTGCTGGGGCGATGGATTCTCGGGCCAGCTGGGGCGCGGTACCCGCGAGACGATGTCGGAACCCGTCCCCGTCGACGCCAGCGTGAAGTTCACGCTGCTGACGGCGGGGGGAAAGCACTCGTGTGGCCTCGCCCAAGGGGGGAAGGCGTACTGCTGGGGGGCGAACGTCGCGGGTGAGATCGGCGACGGCAGCAAGAGCGAGCGCGACCGGCCGGTGGCGGTGTCGGGCACGCGGGCGTTCACGATGATCACGGCTGGCCCGGAGCACACCTGCGCGCTGACCGACGCAGGCGATAGCTTCTGCTGGGGGCGAAACCGGGACGGCCAGCTGGGCGACGGGTCGCGCGTGGACCGGACGGCGCCCGTCGCGGTGGTGCTGGACCGCCCGCTCGCGTCGCTGACCGCCGGGGGCACGCACACCTGCGGCGTCACCCGTGCCCAGACCGTCCTGTGCTGGGGCGGCAACGCCCGCGGTCAACTCGGCGACGGCACGGCCACGGGAAGGCCCAGCCCGGCGCCGGTCGAAGCGCATTGAGAGCACGTCACCGTTCATTCCACACAGGGGAGATACCGTGTCCATGATCAAGCGGATCGGCAGGGGGCTGACGCTCGCGGGGATACTGGCAGGCGCCGCCGCGGCGGTCCCGAGTGCCGCGCACGCGCAGGGAAAGATCGAGCTGACCCCGTTCCTGGGCAGCTACTATGCCCTCACGAAGATGTGCACGGACTGCAACAAGGACGGCAGCGATGTGACGGGACACCAGGTGAACGCCTTCGCATTCGGCGGGCGTCTGAGCTACTGGATGTCCAACACCATCGGGGTCGAAGGCGCCTTCACCTACGCGCCGAGTCGCGCCGAAGAACGGGTGGGCATCTCGGGGTTCGGCCTGGCGGTCTCAGGCAAAGGCCGGATCATGCAAGCGAGCGGGCGGCTGCTCTACCGGCCCCAGCGGACCAACCTCCACTTCATCGTGGGCGCCGGGATCGTCAGCCGGGGCGACACGGTGTGGCAGGCCTTCAAGGAAAACGCGCCCGATACGGTCGGCGCGAAGCTCACTTCGGTGGCGGGCATCCTTGGCGTGGGAGTGCGTGCCTCGGTCACCCCGAAATTCGCGCTCAACCTGACGGCAGAGGTCAATCTCTACTCCTTCGATCCGCGGCTCGCCACGGTGACCTCCCCGACCAACAATTCGGCTAACGGTGGGAAGCTGCAAGCCGATCTGCTGGTCTCGGTGGGTATTCCGATCACGCTGAGCCGCTAGCGTCCCGCCACCGTTTTTCGCACGGGCCCCGGCACACGCCGGGGCCCGTCGTGCTTGATAGCGGCTTGAGGGCGGCGCCGAAATTCTCCCGCGGACATCGATCGAGGAAACCGCCATGTTCCGCCCCGTCGCCGTGCTCGTGATCGCCGCCGCCCTGTGGGCCCCGCCGCGGGTGGCCGGCCAGCGCCTGGCCCACGCGTACCTCGGCGCGGACCTGCCTACAACGTCCGATTCGAGAGCCGCTCTGCCCCGTCCGCATGACGGTGCCATGGTACTGGGCGGTCTCGCGGGTGGGGTTGTCGGGTTTTTCGCCGGGGGCTACGCTGGCGCGATGGCGGGGGGTGGCAATCGAGTCTGCGGCGATGATCCCTGCGGGCTGGAGGAAGGGGTGTGGGGAGCCGCGGCGGGAGTGAGCACCTTCATCCCCCTCGGCGTGCATCTCGCCAACGGCCGGCGCGGCAGCTACGGGGCCGAGCTGGCGGCCAGTCTAGTCGTGGGCGCCGTCGGGTTGGGACTCGCGTACAACAGCAACAGCGGCGTCCCCCTGCTTCTCGTGCCGGTGGGACAGATCGTGACGAGCATGCTGATCGAGCGCGCGGCCGCCAAGAACTAGCGGCGGCCAAAGGAGGACGCGCCCGGCAGGATTCGAACCTGCGACCCTCGGCTTAGAAGGCCGATGCTCTGTCCAACTGAGCTACGGGCGCCCACTACGGACTGATCGGGATAGTGACGGCGAGACGGCAAGGGAGCGAGTAGCCGCCGAGACGCCGAGCCGCCGAGTGGTATTGTAGTGAAGAGGGGCGCGGGATGCCATGCCAGGGCGATGCACGACGAGCCGGCTGTTTGACGTCTGATGGGGGGATCGACAGCGCGCGTGCCGCAGCTCAAGCGTGCCGCCGAAGTCGAGCCGTGGGTCGCCTACCCGCATTTCGTTCTGGGAGGTGTGCGCGGAGACGGCGGGGACCGGGACAAGGCGAGGGCAGGCCCGTCGTGAAACCAGACCTGCCCTTTATCTAGGCCTTCTGCACCCGGAAATTCACGGTACCGCTGTAGCCCGTGAACACCACCTTGACCGTCCAGACTCCGGCCACGCCCTTGATCATCCCGAAGGTCCCGTTGGCGCTCAGCGACTGGGAGTACAGCTGCGTGCCGTTCTTGTCGAACACGGTGAGCATGGCCGCCCCTCCGGTGACCGTCGTCGCCTGGTTCACCGTGGCGGTGTCCGCGGAGTTCGACCAGCTATAGGTGTAGGTCCACGTGGCATTCGTGACCCCAGTGGCCTGGAACTGAAAATTGTCGGCCAGGTTGTTGATCTGAGGCTGGAATGGCGCCAGCGGACCCGTGCTGTTGCTGCACGCGGCAAGAACCGCAATGGTCGTAAGAACGACCGCAGCAACAGCGCGTGGAATTCGATTCGTCCTCATGCGTTTCAGACTCCCGAGACTCAAGGGTTAGTGCGACAGGCTCAAGACCGGGTGCCTGGGAACGCAAACAGGAGGCCAATCGGCGAGGGTGCAGCGAACTCTCTTGGACTGTTCGACTTACAGGCGGTCGTGTGAGCGATGACCCGCGATCCGCCTAGTGCGATTCCGCAATCGGTGGACTGTTTCGATACACCGAGAGCCGGGAGGAAAGTCGGGGCGCCGGGATTTGAACCCGGGACCTTCTGGTCCCAAACCCCACCGCCCCGGCGCGTGTTGCGCGCTCGTCTACGCAAGTTGCTTACGCGCCGGGCGTTTCGACCTCCCGCGTGCGCAGGGTGCACGCGCTCCCCTGTCCCACGTTGGCGCCATGCGCCGAGATTTGAGCAAAGATTTGAGCCAAGGGCTGATCAGGGGACAGGTCGGCCCTCATGTGAGTCGGTCTGCCTGCTCCAACTCCGGCCCCACCACCTGACCCAACGCTTCGATGCACCGCTCCAGCTCCCGAACAGCCTCCTCCAACTCTCCTGGGTCAGCCGCTACAGGCCCGATCGAGCGCGCCTGCTGATTGACTCGCGCAGTCGCCCGATAGAGCAGCACGAAGGCACGCTGGATCGCCTCTGCAACGGGACGGCTCGCCTCGGGTCCCCCAGCAATCAAGTCGTGCGCCCGGTCCTCGGCTTGGTCAAAGTCGCGCCCCCCACGCGCCCGCGCCCACTGCAGACCTTCGGCTACGAACAGACCCACATCCGACCGTATTGCACTCTTCGAGTCCCCCTCTTGAGTCACTATATCGATAGGTCTTTTCGGTACATCGGCGACCCAAGACCTAACCTGCCGGCGCAGGGCATATGCGATACCGCTCAGCCGGGC
>DATDED010000091.1:0-1695 GCA_036523455.1 Gemmatimonadales bacterium | reverse complement strand
TACCAGCCCTCTTCTTCGGGATGGCTCATGTCACGAACCCAGGCGCGACGTGGCTCAGCACGAGCAACACGGTGATCTTCGGTGTGTTGTTCGGAACTGCTTACGTACTGACCGGCGAACTGGCCTTCCCCATTGGCCTGCACTTCGCGTGGGACTACCTCCAGGGATTCGTATTCGGCGTCGCCGGTGACGGATCACAATATGGCGCTGTTCTCGTGCTCGCTCCCAGCCGCGCAGCGGGACCTCGTTGGACTGGCCTGCCGTATGGGGTTGAAGCCGGCGCGCTGGGAACAGTCGCCATGATTGCAGGCTTCCTGCTGCTGATTGCCCTAATGCGGACTCGGCTTGGCGCGGTCATGCGGGTTAACCCAGGGACCTAGATGTACTGACCGGGGACGTTGGTTGAAGGGGTGTGACGTGCTGGTCTGATGACTAGCGCGGGGAAGGCCTCCCGCGGTGGAGTGGAACTGCTCAAAGAACCGCTTCACGCACAGGAGGCCTTCATGTCCCACGCTAACGCTGCCCTGACTCCGCGGGCCCGTCTGAGGGTCGCCCAGCTGGTGGTGGACCACGGCGAGTCGATCAGCGAGGTCGCCGCCCGGTTTCAGTGCTCGTGGCCGACGGCGAACCGGTGGGCGCAGCGCTACCGGGCCGGGGAGCCCATGCAGGACCGCTCGTCCCGGCCGCACGCCAGCCCGACCAAGACCTGCCCGAAGACGACCAGGCGGATCGTGGCGTTGCGGCTGCGCAAGCGGCTCGGGCCGGTCCAGCTCGCGGCGCTGACCGGGGTGGCGCCGTCCACCGTGCACCGGGTCCTGGTGCGGTGCCGGCTGAACCGGCTCGGCCATGTCGACCGGGCCACCGGTGAGCCGGTCCGCCGCTACGAGCACGCCCACCCCGGCTCGTTGCTGCACGTCGACGTCAAGAAGCTGGGCAACATCCCCGACGGGGGCGGGTGGCGGTTCGTCGGCCGCGCCCAGGGCAGGAAGAACCGGGCTGCGACCCCGGGCAAGCCACGCAGCAAGTACCGCAACCCGAAGATGGGCCACGCGTTCGTGCACACCGTCATCGACGACCACTCGCGCGTCGCGTATGCCGAGGTCCACGACGACGAGACCGCCGCGACCGCCACGGCGGTGCTGCGCCGTGCGGTGGCCTGGTTCGCGGTGCGCGGCGTCACCGTCGAGCGGGTGCTGTCGGACAACGGTTCCCCGTACGTGTCCCACCTGTGGCGTCAGGCCTGCGCCGAGCTCGGCATCCGGCCCTCGCGCACCAAGCCGCGACGGCCGCAGACCAACGGCAAGGTCGAGCGCTTCCACCGCACCCTGGCCGACGGATGGGGCTACGCCCGCTGCTACGCCTCCGAAGCCGAGCGACGCGCCCTTCTGCCAGCATGGCTGCACGAGTACAACCACCACCGACCCCACACCGCCTGCGGGAACAGGCCACCCATCAGCCGCTTGACCAACCTGTCGGGTCAGTACACCTGGACCCGCGGCCCGCGAGGGTCTGCCGGAGGTCACGCCACCGCGGGCGGTCATCGCCCCTCCGCGATGCGCGCCCGGGGCATCCGTTGGGCGCTGCGATGGTGTCATCGCGACGACGTCGGCGATGGCACAGTGCACCATCGACGAACTCCTCGGGTACCGCGCCTGAGCGGTCGCCCTCACGAAACCGGTCGCCACAGTCCGCACT